>NZ_POYH01000069.1:10108-10923 GCF_002899995.1 Acinetobacter sp. AKBS16
ATGCAGACCGTAATGCTCGCCATGTGCAAGAGGCTGATGAAGCTGTTTATATTGGTGCTTCAAAAGTATCGGAGTCTTATCTCTCCATCGCTAAAATTATTGAAGCTTGCAAAAAAACAGGGGCGGATGCAGTTCACCCCGGCTATGGTTTTTTGTCAGAAAATACTGATTTTGCTCAGGCATGTATCGATAATCAGATTACCTTTATTGGGCCTACCGCTTCTGCAATTGAGTTAATGGGCAGTAAACGCCTTTCAAAAATCGCCATGATTGAGGCGGGCGTCCCTTGTGTGCCGGGGTATGAAGGTGACCGACAAGATCTCGAATATTTAACAACTCAAGCTGAGCAGATTGGCTTTCCAATTATGGTCAAAGCTTCTTCGGGTGGTGGCGGTCGTGGCATGCGTTTGGTACAGCAAACATCCGAGTTGTTTGAGGCATTACAAACCGCACGTTCAGAAGCTGAAAATGCTTTTGGTTCTGGCGAGCTCATTTTAGAAAAAGCAGTTATTGCTCCGCGTCATGTCGAAATCCAGGTTTTTGGCGATACACACGGCAATTATGTCTATCTATTTGAACGTGATTGTTCGATTCAGCGCCGTCATCAAAAAGTAGTTGAAGAAGCTCCATGTCCGGTGATGACGCCTGAACTGCGTCAGAAAATGGGTGAGGCAGCTGTAGCAGCGGCAAAAGCATGTGCTTATGTCGGGGCAGGTACAGTTGAGTTTTTGCTAGATGCATCGGGTGCATTTTACTTTTTGGAGATGAATACCCGTTTGCAAGTGGAGCATCCTGTCACTGAGCTTATTACGGGG
>NZ_POYH01000069.1:11002-27042 GCF_002899995.1 Acinetobacter sp. AKBS16
GATTTAGTTGAATGGCAGTTACGTGTGGCGAATGGTGAGCAGTTGCCTTTAAAGCAACATGAATTGACCTTAAATGGACATGCGATCGAAGTGCGCTTGTATGCAGAAGACCCACGTCAGGACTTTTTGCCACAAACAGGAAAAGTTTTACGCTGGAAGCCTGCAGCTTTGCCAAATGTGCGAATCGATCATGGCATGTTAGCAAATGATGAAGTCAGTCCATTTTACGATCCGATGGTAGCAAAGGTGATTGCCTATGGGAAAACCCGTGAGGATGCGATTCGCTTACTGGCTCGTGCAGTCGATGATAGTGTTTTACTTGGAGTGAATAGTAATAAACAGTTCTTGGTCAATTTACTGCGCCATCCAGTTGTTGTTACAGGGGATACCAATACTGCATTCATCCAACAGCATTTCCAAAATGATCCCAGCTTACACCATCAGGTTTTATCTTTAGAAACCTTAGCAATTGCTGCGGCATTATTTAGCCAAATTAAAGGTACTGCAGTGTGGCAAACTGGGCTTGGTGTGCCATTACCGTTAAAATTACAAACTGCCGATCAGCAAATTCAATTGCAGGTTTCATCTGTAAATAACATATTCACGGTACAGTTCTGTGATCAAACAGTTGTTATTGATGTGCTTGAGAAAACGCCAGAACAGCTAGTTTACTTAATTGATGGTGTACTTCGCCGTGTTCAATATGTATTGGATGATGATCAGCTTTATCTAGATCGAGATAATGGCAATGTTTTGATACGCAATATGACTTACGCTGCACCAGAAGCTACCGATGTAGCGGGAGATGGCAAAATTCGAGCACCGATGGATGGGGCTGTAGTGAATATCCTGGTCAATGAAGGCGATCAAGTAGTAAAGGGCCAAACATTATTGATTCTTGAAGCCATGAAAATTCAGCAACAGATTAAATCTGATGTGGATGGTGTAGTCGATGAAATTTTAGGTCAGCAAGGTCAACAAGTGAAAAAACGGCAAATGCTATTTAGTATCCAAATTTAAGAGAAGAGCAATTGTGGTTACTAGTAATCACTATTGATTTATAGAAGATGATTATTTAAATCAAAAAAGGGAACATACGTTCCCTTTAATTATAAAAAACAAAATTATACAAGCTGTGTATACATACAATAGAGATAGCCTAAAATAGCTAAAGCAACAAGAGGAGCGATAACTTTTGACCATCCAGGAATAAAAGTTTCGATAGGTTGCTCTTCAACATGTAAATCTTCATGATGTGGTTGGGCTTGGTGAACCATTTGGTTGAACTCCTTCATTGTTGCATCCAATGATAGTTCTTCTTGTTCAACAGGTTTAGAACCAATGAGCTCTGTTAGATGGTTTGTTGACCAAACCCAATCTTCAGCTTGGCCAGATAAATGTTCAACTTGCCCTAAAATGAGCTCTTTTAAACCACTTTGGCCGAAACCACCAGTCTCATCAAGTTGATTAAGTTCTGTTAACTGTAATGCCAGAATCTCAGAAATACTTTGCTCAAGTTCAGAATTTTTTAAAACTGACTTATTGTGTTTTGACGTAGTTAGATGACGTGCAACTTCTTGAATATACAATGGATCGGCAGTTTTGATTTCATGATAAATTTTATTGTCGTCCTGACGCCATAAGCTGATTAATTTACCAAGCGTCAATATATTCACTTCGTCAATCAGCTTATTTTTCTCATTGGCTGGATATTGATTTAAAAGCTGAGGCTTTTGAATTTTTATTTGCTCAGCAAAGTATTGGACTAAATCAAATGCCATACTTTATTCCTCTAAAATTAATCTAAAATTCTTAATGTTGGCTTTTTCTTGGTTGGTTCAGATGTTTCTTGTGTTTCCGAGTCTAACTTATCTTCTACAGGCGCTACATTGGCATATTCTTCAGGGTCAAAGAATAAACCTTGTCCATTTTCACGTGCATAAATACCTAAAACTGCTTGGATAGGTACGTAAATATCTTTGGAAACGCCGCCAAAACGTGCTGAAAATGTAATCGCATCATTGCTAATGAGTAGTTGATGTACCGCATGAGGCACAATGTTTAAAACAATTTGTCCATCTTTCACAAACTGTTGTGGTACATCAGTGTGCGGTTGTGTTGCATCAACGAGTAAATAAGGTGTGAGTTGATTGTCACAAATCCATTCATAGATTGCACGAGCAAGATAAGGACGTGTAGGGGTTAATTCAATAGTTTGCTCAGACATATCACACTATTCCATATTTAATAGTTCATTGTAACGGGTTTTCTCTTGGGGCGTCATGGATTTAACAAAAGAAGGGCGGCTAAAGATACGTTTACAATACAAAAATATAGGTCGACACTGCTGCTTTGGTAAATCAATTCCCATGCTATTAAGCCTCACAAAAATTGGAGCAAGCATACAGTCCAGGATTGAAAAATTTTCGGACATAAAATAAGGGAAATGCTGAAATAAAGGGGTAAGTGATATTAAGGTATCACGCAATTCTTTTTGTGCTTTTTGTTTTTGTTCTACATTTAACGTATCTGCATGTCTAAGCATATGATCGGCCAACTTAAACCAATCATTTTCAAGACGCCAAATATATTGGCGTTGCTCTGCACGTGCCATAGGGGCATCGGCATATAGTTTATTCTGACGATATCGGTCATCGAGATACTCAGCAATGATAGGTGCTGAAAATAATTTAAGATTTTGCTCAACCAGCATTGGCAATTGATTATAAGGATTTAGGCTTGCCAGATCTTCATCTTCGTGATCAGTCACGATTAATTGATATTTAATTTGTTTTTCTGCCAATAAAAAACGGATCCAGTGTGAACGGAAATCATCAGCATGGCTGTAAAGGGTAATTCCCTGAATTGAGGTGTTTTCGACCGACATATCACAAGGTATGGTTGTGTGAATCGGTTAGAATACTAAAAATATGCGTGGAAATCACGGTGACAAAGATAGAGTTTCATATATTTATCTGTTTCACTCATCTACAAAATGAATATGCAATAAAAAAGCCTTGGAAAAACCAAGGCTTTTTGTCCGATTCGGTAAACGAATTAACGTTTAGAGAATTGAGGACGTTTACGAGCTTTACGTAAACCAAGTTTCTTACGTTCAACTTCACGAGCATCACGAGTAACGAAACCAGCTTGACGAAGAACAGGTTTTAAAGTTTCGTCAGCAGCGATAAGTGCACGAGTAATACCGTGACGGATCGCACCAGCTTGACCACCGATACCACCACCTTTAACAGTGATGTAAAGGTCATATTTTTCAGTAGCTTCTAAAAGCTCTAAAGGTTGACGAACAACCATACGAGCAGTTTCACGACCGAAATATTGCTCTAAAGTACGGTTGTTAATAACGAGTTTGCCTGTACCAGCTGACAAGAAAACACGTGCAGTTGCGGTCTTACGGCGACCTGTACCATAATTAGTAGCCATGTGCTGTATCCCTTAGATGTCCAAAACTTGTGGCTGTTGAGCAGCGTGTGGATGCTCGCTACCAGCGTACACTTTCATCTTCTTGATCATTGCATAACCAAGAGGACCTTTTGGCAACATGCCTTTAACAGCACGTTCAAAGATTTCTTCAGGTTTGTGAGCAACTAATTTTTCGAAATTAGTTTCTTTTAAACCGCCTGGGAATTCAGTGTGGCGATAGTATTTCTTGTCAAGCGCTTTGTTACCAGTCACTTGAACCTGTTCAGCATTGATAACGATGATGTAGTCACCAGTGTCAACGTGAGGAGTATAAGAAGTTTTGTGCTTACCGCGTAAACGACGTGCAATTTCAGTCGCTAAACGACCAAGAGTTTTACCTGTAGCATCAACAACGAACCAATCGTGTTGTACTTCAGCAGGCTTTGCGCTGAGAGTTTTCATTCAAACACTACCTATTATAGTTGGTTTGAGCTAGACATCGCTCAAACAAAAAGGAGACGAGATTCTAAACGAGTTTGTTGTCAATCACAAGAAAAATCCCATATAAGCTACATAATTTTATCCCTAATCCGATGAATGTAGGATATGTTAAAATAATTCAAATTTTAGAGATGTGTCGGGGGTGATTGTGCTGCCTTTATATGTCACTTCCGGTGAACCTGCCGGTATTGGTCCAGATATTTGTTTAAGTCTGGCAAAACGGGTTGATGAACGTCCTGTTGTGGTTTTGGCTGATCGAAATCTATTACAACAACGCGCTCAAAAGCTTGGTCTGGACATTAAATTTTTAGAGTATAGCGGACAAGCTGAATCGTCTTTGCAAGGTGAGCTTTATATAGAACATGTACCCCTAGAAACTATAGTCGTTGATGGACAGCTTAATGCTGCTAATGCCGCTTATGTATTAGAGCAATTACGTCGCTCAGCTGATTATGCTATGTCTGGTAAGAGCGTCGGTGTAGCCACTGCTCCTGTTCAAAAGTCGGTGATTAATGATGCAGGGATTTTATTTAGTGGACATACTGAATATTATCAAGAATTTGCAGGCGTAGAGCGTGTTGTTATGATGCTGGCAACGAAAACGTTGCGGGTGGCTCTGGCGACCACTCATTTACCATTAAGAGATGTCGCGGATGCAATTACCAAAGAACGCTTGCATCAAGTGATTGATATTTTACTTCACGACTTAAAGACCAAGTTTAAAATTAATGATCCTCGAGTCTTAGTATGTGGGTTAAATCCTCATGCAGGCGAAGATGGTTATTTGGGACGTGAAGAGATTGATACGATCAATCCGGTACTTGAAAGCTACCGGTCACAGGGAGTTAAATTAAGTTTAAGTTTGCCAGCTGATACTTTATTTACGCCCGAACATCTTAAAAATGCTGACGCTGTTCTTGCGATGTACCATGATCAAGGCTTACCTGTGTTAAAATCACAGGGTTTTGGTGAAGCAATCAATATCACATTGGGCTTACCATTTATTCGGACTTCGGTCGATCATGGTACTGCTCTGTCTTTAGCTGGGACAGGATTGGCAAAAAGCTCAAGTTTAAATGTCGCTGTCGATTTAGCTTTATCTTTGGCAGCGAGTTAAATTTTTCATGTTGGAAATGTTCTATGTATCAAATTAATGCCCTAAACCCGAAAGATGAAGGGCATAAAGCTCGTAAACGTTTTGGTCAAAACTTCTTACATGATCAACGAGTCATTGCCAAAATTGTACGCTCAGTCAATCCGCGTACGGGTGATAATATCGTCGAAATTGGTCCAGGTTTAGCTGCTTTAACTTCTCCTCTAATTGGAGAATGTGATGCATTAACTGTAGTTGAATTAGACCGTGATTTAGCTGCCGGCTTACCTGAACGCGTGCCACATCCAGAACGTTTAACTATCGTAGAAGCTGATGCATTAAAATATGATTTTAGTCAGCTTGTAAAAGATGGGCGTCCATTACGCGTTGTCGGCAATTTGCCTTATAACATTTCTACACCATTACTTTTTCATCTCTTGGAATTTGGTAGCCAAGTTAAAGACATGCACTTCATGTTGCAAAAAGAAGTGGTAGAACGTATTACTGCTGAACCGAATACAAAAGAATATGGCCGTTTATCAGTCATGATCCAATATTATTGTCAGCCTACCTTTTTATTTGAAGTTCCAGCAGGCGCATTTAACCCGCCACCAAAAGTGACAAGTGCAGTATTTCGCTTGGTTCCTTACGAACAAAAACCAATTACGGCGAAAGATGAAAAAGCTTTAGCTCGCTTGGTTGCCCACGTCTTTACTCAGCGCCGTAAAACGCTAAGAAACAGTCTTAAAGGCATGTTGGCAGAGGATGGTTTCGAGAAAGCAGGAGTCGACCCAATGGCTCGTCCAGAAACTTTAACTCTTGCAGAGTTTGTGGCTTTGGCAGATCAAATGGTGGCATAAATGACTAAGCGCTATAACTATGTAATTGGAGATGTGCAAGGTTGTTTTGAGGCACTCAAAGCGCTATTAAAAGAAATACGTTTTGACCCTGATCAAGATTTTATCTGGTTTGCTGGTGACTTGGTTGCACGTGGTGAAAACTCTGTAGGTGCTCTACGTTTTATTAAAAAACTAGCTGATCGAGGGGCTGCTGCTACCGTATTAGGTAATCATGATTTAACCCTGATTGCCGGTGCTCGTGGTCTTAAGGAAATTAAAGAAAAAGATCGCACGCAGGATGTTATTGACGCCGTGGATGGTGATGAACTTATCGATTGGTTACGTAAACAGCCGTTATGTTTATTTCCAAATGAGCAAACAATACTCACACACGCAGGTGTACCTTGTATTTGGGATGCACAAAAAACTGCTGCATTGGCAAAAGAAGTTGAGGCTGTATTGGCGCATGATGATTTATCTGTGCTAGATGCATTTTTAGCTGAAATGTATGGTTCAAAACCCGATCTTTGGACAGATGATTTGACAGGTAATGAACGTTTACGCTGTATTACCAATTACTTAACTCGTATGCGTTTAACTAATGCAGAAGGGGCTTTGGAGTTTAGTTTTAAAGATACTTTAGATGCACCAATGCCAGAAGGTTATTTACCGTGGTTTGAATTTCCAAGTAAGGCTGCACAAACCCATCAAATATTTTTTGGACATTGGGCTGCTCTAGAGGGTAGAACTATTAGTGAGCACATCCAAAATGTTGATGGCGGTTGTGTATGGGGTAAAAACTTGATTGCTTATCGTTTTGAAGATCAACAAGCTTTTTCTGTGAGCAACCCTGTTATGTAATAAAAAAAGCCGCTTCAGCGGCTTTTTTTATTTTTAAGATATTTATTCTAGGCGAATCCAGATCTGATTACGGCCTAAAGCAGATACCCTAAGGTAACCGCGCATATGTAGACGTTTACCATTTGCACTGAGTTTTGCTTTTAATCCGTAAACTTTACCAGTATTTGGGTCTAGAATTTTTCCACCTGTATAGGTTGAATTATCAGTTTGCTTGAGCCCGGTTGCGATATCTAAGCCTAAAATAGGCTTATTGGTATAAGGTGCAGGACAGTTATCACAAATTTCTTTTGGCGTATAACCTGGGCGTGGTGTTATTTTTACGATTTTACCTGCATAAGTACCATTTGCCTCTTTCCGTATTTCTACATGTGCTTTAGGTGTACCTGTTTTATCATCAATCGTTTGCCAAAGACCTGTAATATCAGCTGCAAAAGTAGCTGTATTTATTCCCACTAGGAGCATAGCTCCAACAAAAAATTTCCCCATAATCAAAAAATCCTTTTAGATTTGAAAGGTCCATCTTATTTGTAATTAATAACGGGTTCAATGTTTATTTAAACTACTTTTTAATCAGTGTATTCCAAAAGATAACATGAAGGTTGGTAGCCAAATAGCAGTAAATACACCGTTTAATGCCATACCAAATGCCGCATAACGACCTGCTACAGGTCCACGTTGCCAAGCCTGAGCAGTTCCAATTGCATGTGCAGCTAAGCCTAGAGCTAAACCTGAAGCTCTTTCATCGTGTATATGCTTAAGTAAAAATGGTGAAAATGCTGCACCAATAACTCCGGATAAAATCACAATGAGAGTGACTAATGTCTCTGGAGCATGTAATAAGGTCGCGATGTTTAAAGCAATTGGGGTGGTTACTGCACGTGTAGCAAAAGCCAAAATAGTCGGCTCAGACATATGCAATAGGTAAGCAAGGCCCATTGGTAAAGCAACGGCACTAATGCTGGCAAAGCATAAAATACCAATCACCGATTTAAGAGGTAAATCGTCATAACGCATTGCAGCCAAAGGTATAGCTAAAGCAACCGTGACATATCCTAATAAATGGCTAAATAAATCATTTACGTAAAGCCGGTATTCTTCATAGGGAACTTTCAAGATTGATAATAGCCCAATGACAATGAACATGCCGAAAACTAAAAGAGGAACTTGAGGAAAGCGGCGGTTTAATGGTTTTGCACAAAGGTAGCCAACTAAAGTGATCAAAAATCCATAAAGAATCATAAACATTTTATTCTCCTTATAACCAATGTTTTGCCATTTTTGCATAGACCCACAAGGGTATAAGGGTGCTCACTACCAAAACAAAAAGAAATAGCGGAATTTCTTTACCCATATGCACCAGCATAATTAAGGAGCCTGCACAAATGGGTAAAAAAGCAAAACCACTTTCTTTCATGACTTTATTGTTAGTATCGACAAGTCTTAGCGGGATTTTCTTAAATTTACGCCAAATGAGTAAAACGATAAGTAAACTAATTAAACCTACCAGATTGCCTAGCTCTGGATGACCAAAAGCACGCATAACGACGACTGAGCCTTCGCGAAAACCGATAATAAGTAGTAAAGTTCCTACCCATGCTGCCCAGTCTATACTTTTGATCTTATCCATATTTTTTATCTCTAAAAGTTTACTTATCAAGTTTTAACTGATCTAGTGCTTGATTTCAAACTCTTCCAGTGGCCTTTTAAACTGACTTGCGCGTTCACCTAATATCTCATCTATAGGGAGTTTGGCTTGGCGAATTAACTGCTCAAGCTTATGAGGTGCAATTCGTATATCAATATGTAATAGCCCTTCATCGTCATAATGCTCAGATTGAATGACATTTAAAGCATAAAGTTGAGTACGCAATTTGCCATAAGCAGGTTTAAGTACCAATGAGAAGTGCTGAAGTTGTCCCATTAGACATTCTTGTACGGCTTGGCGAAGTAAATCTAGACCTAACCCTGAGTGTGCAGATACATAAACACGATCTGGAACATGAGGCTCTGAATAAATAATTTTCGCCTCTTCGCCACTCAAATCAATTTTGTTATAAACACGGAGTACGGGTGCATCCGCTCCAATTTCCTTCAATACACCTTCAACGGCTTCAATCTGGTCAAGCATGTCATGACTACTGCTATCGATGACATGTAAAAGCAGGGTAGCTTCAAGCGTTTCTTCTAAAGTTGCTTTAAATGATTCGACCAAATCATGTTGTAAGTTTCGTACGAACCCTACCGTATCTGCTAGAACCACCGTACCAATTCCATCCCATTCTAGACGACGTAAGGTTGGATCAAGTGTTGCAAATAGTTGGTCGGCTGCATATACATCACTTTTCGCTAAAATATTAAATAAGGTTGATTTACCCGCGTTGGTATAACCGACTAATGAAACAGTTGGGATCGAAGCTTTTTGTCTTGCAGCTCGTCCTTGCATACGGGTTTGATGGACTTTCTCTAACTTATCTTTTAACTGGGTAATACGGACACGAATGAGACGACGGTCTGTTTCGAGTTGTGATTCACCGGGACCGCGTAAACCAATACCACCTTTTTGTTGTTCAAAATCAGCAGACCAACCACGGATTAAACGGGTTGATAAATGTTTTAACTGAGCAAGTTCAACTTGTAATTTACCTTCATGGGTCCGCGCGCGCTGGGCAAAAATATCTAAGATGAGACCGGTGCGGTCAATAACGCGGCATTTTAAAATCTTTTCTAAATTACGCTCTTGGGCAGGGGTTAATGCATGATCAAAAATAACAAGACTTGCTTCTAATTCCTGAACTTGTTCTGCAATCTCATCAACTTTACCTGAACCAATAAAAAACTTAGGGTCCGGTTTATTACGTTGAACTTTAATGTGCTCAAGAATATCTGCACCAGCTGACTGTGCAAGTAGAGCAAATTCTTCGGCATCCAGATCATCTAATAATTGTACAGACACACTCACTAATATTGTGCGTTCACCGCCTTGATGCCGATCAACATATTCCACGTGGCTATAAATCCTGAATAAGGTAAAACTTTATTCTAGAGGAAACTTGAGCAAAAGGGGAAAGGGTTTACTCTTATTCTTTAGATTAACTACAGCGCATTTTATTTTTATTTGTGTCTATCACACAGCGATGCAAGTTTATTCCGAAACGTATAGAATGGCTCGAAATGGGTATAACAATGATTGATCGTTAGTGAAATTTTATGACTCAAACGCAAAGTATAGTGAATTCAACGTTAAAGAAATTTTCAAAAATAGGTTTATACGGAAAAAAAGTTACTTCAGCGACTGCGGCAATCAGTGAAGGTTTTTACTTAGTTTATCGTCATGGACTTTATAAAGATCCAAATAACCCTGTTAACACTCGATATGTTCAATATTTCTGTCGTCGTTTATGCCAAGTATTTAATCTTGAAGTTCAAGTACATGGCACAATTCCCAGAGAGCCCGCTTTATGGGTGAGTAACCATATTTCTTGGCTTGATATCGCCGTTTTAGGTTCGGGTGCACGTGTCTTCTTCTTAGCTAAAGCCGAGATAGAAAAGTGGCCTATTCTTGGCAATTTGGCGAAAGGTGGGGGCACCTTATTTATTAAACGTGGATCAGGTGACTCCATTAAAATTCGAGAGCAAATTACCGAATTTTTAAAACAAAATATTCCAGTTTTATTTTTCCCTGAAGCGACTACTACAGATGGCCATTCTGTTAAGCGGGTTCATGGTCGTTTACTCGGAGCTGCTATCGAAGCTCAGCGTCCGGTACAGGTATGTTTAATCTGTTACGTAAACCGTCATGGTGAGTTAGATACCGTTGCACCATTTATTGGTGAGATGTCATTCGTTGAGCATATTCAACGTGTGCTAGAAATGCCGAAAGTAACAGCCCATTTACTTACACTTCCTCCTATTTCGGTAGAAGGCCATGATGTAAAAAGTTTGACTCAAGAAGTGCAAGAAAAAATGGTTGAAGGATTGGCTCAATTACATAAAAAAGTACTTAAGCCAAAAAGTTAATTACATAAAACCTTCGAGTGGCAGCCATGATAGTAGTTTCATGCCTGCCTTTTGCCACCATTTCATTTCTGGTTCTTTTTTATAAATTACAGGGCCTTTTGGAGTTTCCTGTTGCCAGTAAATATGATTGTTTGGATCGAGCTTTAATTTATAAGCATATTTGTTTAAGTTTTCATCCATCGTATGGTGAATTGTTTTGGCCAGTGATGGACTATCTAAAATTACGCCAATTTCAGTATTTAAATACGCCGAACGTGGGTCAAAGTTGAATGAACCAATAAAAACCTGTTCATCTAATGCCATAAGTTTGGTGTGTAAACTTGAGCGGCTTAAACCTTTCATGTTTACTTTCGCTTTGGTTGCCAGTTCATCCGTATTCTTATTCAAATCGCGTTTATCTGGAGTCGGTAAAAACTCATACAGTTGAACGCCGTTTTTCAAAAGTTCTTTACGATATTTTCCATAAAACGCATGAACAACAGCTACGTCATTTGCTTTGAATGAGTTTGTTAAAACTCGAACTTCTACACCTTCTTTAGCAAGCGTACTTAAAATTTTAGCGCCTTGCTTTTCTGGAATAAAATAAGCCGAAATCAGGTCAACATTGCTTTCTGGTTTTTCCAAATGGTTAATCAATTGGAAATTTAAATGTTCTTCTTTTTTCGCTTTTGATCTAATTTTATCAGGTGAGTCTTTCACAACCTCTGCTTTAACCCAATCAAATTTAATATTACGGTCTAACCATTTATCAAAAGCATGTGATCTAGAGGTTAAGTCAAGGAAGTTCTGAACGGTGGCTTGTTGATAATGAGCATCAAGTTGTTGTTTTAAGCTTTCATAGCGCAAACGGTGTTGTTGAGCACTGACGATACTTTGGACTGAATATGCATATTCATGATTCCAGTAGTCATCAAAAGAATTCACGATATCATCAACGGCAGCACCAACCAACATGACATCGACGTCAGAAAACTGGTAACTGTCACTAACGTTGTAATACTGATTTGTCATATTGCGCCCACCAATAAGCGCAACCTGATTATCAGCAATAAAGCTCTTGTTATGCATACGACGATTGATACGCTTTAAGTCTAAAATCATATCCATCGCGCGATATTTGCGGAAACGGTAGGGGTTAAATAATTTAACTTCAATATTTTTATGTTGAGAAAGCGCGAGTAACACGCCTTCCATCTTTTTAGCATTATTATCGTCAATTAATAAACGTACTTTAACACCACGATCAGCAGCACGAATAATTGCATGTAAAGCTAAAGCACCGACTTTATCGTTATCCCAAATATAGTATTGTAAATCTAAAGTCTTTTCGGCTTTATCAATCAGCCTTAAGCGAGCCGCGAGCGCTTCTAAGGGATCATTTAAAAGATGATAACCCGTTAAATTCGGATTTTTTTCACGTAAAGGCGTAATAATTTTTGAAAGAGAAGTTTGAGATGTATCGATATCTCGTGCGTACTGGATTGGTTCAGGGCTATGTTTGGGTAATGTGCTACAACCTGTCAAAGCCACAGCGAAACTTGAACATACGACTATAGAAGCTTTAATCAAAAAGCCTTTAGCCAGTTGATGAGTTTGAAGCTGTTTGGAATGAAAGGATTGTGCCATAATCAATACATACGATAAGGTGAGCTAGAGTATAATTCGTGCATATTGAAAGATAAATATTGAATTTGATTACTAGCAATCAATATAAGATAAGTCGAGAATCGTAATGTGGAACCCAAATTCAATCATCTTTTGTTTTTACCTTATTTTTTCAATACTTGCTCTCTGGGGAATTATTGAAGCTTGGGTTCATCAATCACGTACTGAAACGATTCATCCATTTAAAGCTTTTGTTCACTTACTTGCTTTTTATCTATCTTATCTTCTTATTCCACTTTGGTTCTTTAATTTATATGCCGGTTGGATAGGTTATTACTCAATTCATGAAACCATTTTTATCTTTTTATTAAGCGGTATTCTCATTTACGCACGTTTTATAGAGCCACATATGGTACGTGTCGATGTTCACCAATATCGTTTAAACCCAGATCGCCGTTTTGCTAAACCTGTAAAAGTCGCTTTAATTGCAGACTTACATATAGGCCTATTCTCTGGGCATGAACGTCAACTCAAAATCATTGTGAAAAAGCTTAATGAACAACAGCCAGACTTAGTAGTTGTGGCAGGAGACTGGACTTATGAGCCAGAAGATAAGCTAGTACAGGAACTGAGTGTACTTAAAGATATTAAAGCTCCAGTTTATTCAGTTCCAGGGAACCATGACGAGCAATATCCGGGTCCGCCTATTCAACAATTATTAAAAGATGCACTTCACTACAATGATGTAATGGATATTGAAGGAAAAATTGTTGAGTTTGATGAGTTTCGTTTAATCGGGATTGGTGACTTATGGGCAGGGAAAACCGATATGCGTTCAATGCCAGACTTACCTCAAGATAAACCATGGTTAATTCTTTCCCATAACCCCGATACGGTAGATATGGTCCCTAAATTACCTAATCGCCCTTTAATGTTGTCAGGTCATACACATGGAGGGCAGGTCGAACTTCCGTGGGTAACCAACTATATTATGAAAAAAGTATCAATTTTAGGCCATAAACGTGGTTTCTATTCGCATGAACACGCTGATGTATTTGTTACCGTAGGAACAGGTATGGTTGGAATACCATTAAGATTTCGTGTACCGCCTACTATTGATATTATTGAACTTGTATAAAACAAAAAAGCCAATCACAAAGGATTGGCTTTTTTATAATGAGAAATTTAAGGAATAATTACGATAGCAACACGACGATTAATTGCCCGATTTTCATTGGTTGTATTCGGTACGTACGGTTGAGTTGAACCACGTCCAATAACGTAAATATTTTCCTTTTTAAAACCGTGAGTCAAAAAGAGGTTCGCAACACTTTGTGCACGTTCTTCAGATAACTTTTGGTTGTATTCAGGATTACCTACATCGTCAGTGTGACCAACGATTTTTAATTTATTCAAATCATATTTATTTAATTGATTTGCTAAACGTGTAAGCTCTGCTTCATGACTTTGTTTTAATGTTGCGTCATTAAAATCAAATAATAAGCGTTCTGGTAAACCTAGAGTCCAGCCTTCATTAGTAAGTACAAACCCCTCTTTTTTTAGCATTTTTACTTGACGATATTTCAAAGGACCAAAACTCAAGCAGCCTGCAAGCGCAATGCACAGCAATGCAATAAAGGAGAGTTTCAAAGATCTTGTATTCATAAATTAGCCTAAATTTAATTCTCTGGTTTATAAATAAACCAATGTTGCTCAGAAGTCTTAGCCTTATACATCGCTTGATCTGCTTGCATAATAAAATCTTCTGGACTAGACGCAAATTGGGATAAAGCAATCCCTACACTAAAACTGAAATAAATCGTTTGATCATTTAGATGCAAAGGTTCTTTACAGCTTTCGAGTAAATTTTCAGCAATAGATATTAAATGATCGGCATGCGTAATGGAATGCAAAATAACCGCAAATTCATCACCGCCTAAACGGGCAATAAAATCTTGATGACGTAAACGCGTTTGTAACCTTTTCGCCATCTCTTTTAAAACTTCATCACCAGCTAAATGCCCGAACTGATCATTAATTGATTTGAAGTTATTGTTATCTATAAACAATAAGGCTGACTTATTATCAAAATCCTTATCTTCAAACATATCTAATAGTATTTGATAAAAATAATGTCTATTCGGTAATAGGGTCAGCTGGTCATGATGAGCTTGAAACGATAATTTACGATTTTCCTTTTGCAGCTGATTATCCCAAATCTGAATTTCTTCAAGTAACTCATTAAAAACTGTATTTAGATCTTGAAACTCTTTTATTCGGTTATAAGGAAAACGAAGGTTATAAGCTTTTTGTTCACTCACGATTTGAGCAATATTTGTGAGTGGGTAAATCGCTTGCATAATTTGACGATAAGTCAAATTCACTGACCACCACAATGCACAAACAATAAATAGCATCGCAATAGCAAGGCCGACCATAATCATCTTTAAAAATTGCAATATTTTTTCAGAGCTACCAAAAAGGGTGAGTTCACCTACATTCTGTTGATGATGATAAATCGTTAAATGTACCGGCTCATTTAAAAACCAGTGATCAAACCATTTCTCTAACACCGAAGTTTGACTCGACAACTTAAAACTTTGAGCAATCAGGTGATGTTCAGAGTCATAAATATGAATCGCTCGAATAGAGTGATCATTTGTGTATTCATTTAAGATTTGTTCGATTGTGATCTTATCGTTAAACACAACGGCAGGCTGAATACGCTCAAGAAGAGTATGGCTAAGTAATTGCAAATTTTGTTTTGCATAAGTTTCCATCGTAAAAACAGAAATTGATACAAATGTAAAAGAGCAAATAAAGAAAGTTATAGCAAAGATCGTAAATTGAGACTTTCTAAAAAGTGCATGTAGCGAAGTGGATTGATACAACTTAGATATCATAATCCTTACTCCGCGTTCTTAGCCAAGAGTAAAACCCTTGGATCAATATGGACCTTGGAATGGCTTAATGCATCTAAGTTAACTTTAAAAGTGGTGTAATTATTTTGATTATATAAACAAAAGATACTACCAACTTCACATTCTGGATTATTAATACTTAAAGAAAGCAAAGAACGATATGGATAATTCTGAATTAAGTTTTGCTGCTGCTGAGGTGGTGTGGTAGAGAAATAAACAGCCTGGCAATGCGATTTAGAAAAATCTTTAGCATTAACGGTTTGTACACGATAATTATAAGATAATTGTTGAATATAAGACTGGAAGGTAGAAGTAATTGATGCATTATCAATTACACAAAGAGTAGGCGTGCTTACATTCTCCCATTTGCTATAACTTAAAATAGATAAAGTGAGCACATAAAAGTTATGTTTTGAATTGGCATAAGCAGGCCCACTCGTAGCAAACACTACAAGTATGCAAAATAATACTTTCTTAGCGGAGTGCCACATGGTGAGTTAATGCCAAATCAATTGCACGAATAATCTATTCTACATGAAGTTGAATAACTAAAAAAAGCTTAATATCTCATCTAATATCGAGTGAAGAGACTAAAAAACGACCGCTTGATATGAATTGCTATAAAAAGGGGTTGCAAAGGGAATGAGATGGTCTATAATGCACATCCATCGGCGGTGATGCAGATAGAAACTTGTTGAAAAACAGTTACTTGTGATTAGATTAGTTGCTTTAAGCGATGAATTTGATGATGAGGTGGTTTAGAGAATAAGTTTTAAAAAT
>NZ_POYH01000007.1:0-89054 GCF_002899995.1 Acinetobacter sp. AKBS16
AAAGCACGCCGTTTACTATGGCCAGTTAAACAAAAATACGGTCAAAAAATATCTTGGGCCGATTTATTTATTCTTGCCGGGAACATCGCACTTGAGTCTTCTGGTTTCCGTACCTTTGGTTTTGGTGCCGGTCGTGAAGATGTTTGGGAACCAGACAACGATGTAAACTGGGGCGATGAAAAAGAATGGTTAGCTCATCGTAACTCTGAAGCATTGGCGGGCAGTAATCTTGCTGCAACCGAAATGGGCCTAATTTATGTGAACCCTGAAGGACCACAAGCGAGTGGTGACCCACGCTCAGCAGCACCGTTTATTCGTGCCACTTTCGGCAACATGGCAATGGATGATGAAGAAATTGTTGCCTTGATTGCTGGCGGTCATACTTTAGGTAAAACTCACGGCGCTGCCTCTGCTGACCATGTCCAAGCAGACCCAGAAGGTGCACCAATTGAACAAATGGGCTTTGGTTGGGCAAACAGCTATGGCACAGGTGTCGGTAAAGATGCGATCACTTCAGGTTTAGAAGTTATTTGGTCACAAACGCCAACACAATGGAGCAATTACTTCTTTGAAAACCTCTTCAAATACGAATGGGTACAAGAACGTTCACCTGCTGGCGCAATTCAATGGGTAGCAGCAGATGCTGAAGCCATTATTCCAGATCCTTTCGACCCATCAATTAAACGTAAGCCAACGATGCTTACTACAGATTTGACCTTACGTTTTGACCCTGAGTTTGAAAAGATCTCTCGTCGTTTCCTTAACGATCCACAAGCCTTTGCCAATGCTTTTGCTCGTGCTTGGTTTAAATTAACCCACCGTGATATGGGACCAAAAGCACGTTATTTAGGTCCAGAAGTTCCTGCTGAAGATTTAATTTGGCAAGATCCATTACCTGCTGCTAGCGCTACACCATCTTCTGCAAGCATTGCTGATGCAAAAGCAAAAATCGTTGCTCTAGGGTTATCTGCTGGTGAGTTGGTTTCCCTTGCATGGGCATCTGCATCAACATTCCGTGGTGGAGATAAACGTGGTGGTGCAAACGGTGCACGTATTGCTTTATCACCACAACGTGAGTGGGAAGTAAACAAAAAAGCTGTTGAGACTTTAACTAAAATTGAAGAGCTCAAGGCATCAACCCAATTGTCATTGGCGGATTTAATCGTGTTAGCTGGTAATGTTGGTGTAGAGCAAGCTGCTCAAGCGGCAGGTTTCAATATTACCGTTCCGTTTGCCTCTGGTCGTGTTGATGCATTACAAAATCAAACCGATGTTGAATCATTCCAATTACTGCTCGGTCTTGCTGACGGTTTTAGAAATTGGAAAAAACAGGGAGTCAACACACCAGCTGAAGTCTTATTAATTGATAAAGCACAACAACTGACTTTGACTGCACCAGAGTTAACTGCATTGATTGGTGGTTTACGTGTACTGGGCACTAACTGGGATGGTTCTCAACATGGTGTCTTCACTCAGCAAGTTGGTGTACTCAGCACAGACTTCTTCACAAACTTACTCGACATGTCGAATGTATGGGCACCTGTTGATTCAACAAGTGAAGTATTTGAAGGAAAAGACCGTAAATCAGGCACAGTGAAATTTACCGCAACACGTAATGATTTAGTCTTTGGTTCAAATTCTATCTTACGTGCATTAGCAGAGGTTTATGCTCAGGCGGATGGTAAAGAAAAATTTGTTCAAGACTTTGTTGCTGCATGGACTAAAGTCATGAATCTTGACCGTTTTGACTTAGCTTAATTTAAGCCAAAATAATAAAAAGCCAGTTCAAATTGAACTGGCTTTTTAATACAAAACAATGAGTTTTAAACAGTCAATTTATGCCCTTCTCGAATGCAATAAAAAGGATTAGCAAGCTTTGATGAAGCTTTAATGGCTTGAGCTAATGCATGTTCAGGATCTTCACGCCCCTCATCCGTTAACTGAAAAGTTCGATAGTGAATTGCCACCGACCGATGTGCTTGTAAATCTAGATGCGCATGAACTGCATCTTGCGGATTCATATGAACATAGCTCATTAATTTACGAGGTTCATAAGCTCCGATTGGAAGTAAGGCCACACGCGGCGCACCATAGCGCGTATGAATTTGTTTGAAGTGGCCGGCATAACCGGTATCACCCGCAAAAAAACAATGTCCTGTTTTCGCCAAAACCGAAAAACCGCCCCAAAGTGCCTTATTTTGGTCACGTAAACCCCGCCCCGAGCCATGCTGAGCAGGTGTATAAACAATTCTTAATTCGTGATAAGGAATTTCCTGCCACCAATCCATTTCAATTACATGGAACTCTTTAGGTAAGTAAAATCCGTTGCCAAGCCCTGTATAAATCGGCATAGCAAACTTCTTATGAAGCCACTCAAGCGTTGCTAAATCCATGTGGTCATAATGGTTATGGCTCAACAATACCCCATGAATGGTAGGTAACTGCTCTAAAGCAAAACCCGCTGGGCATACACGGCGTGGACCACGGCCATGTAAAGGACTTGCGTAGTCACACCATACCGGATCGGTAATAAAGTTATAAGGTCCAATTTGAATGAGTACCGTAGCATGCCCTACAAACCAAACTTGCCAATCATCTAAATCCGCATGTGGACGGTTTTGTGGTAATGCAATTGGTGTATTAACACGTACATCATATTCATTCTGAATATCAACATTCCAAGTATAAGACTCACGAGTGACTAACCAACGCAATAACTCTTTCGATCCTCGTGCAGGCGATCTAGGCTGCTGATTATAAAAACGGGTGTCATTTTCATGGCCCAGTTCAGGATGACAAAAAGGTGGTTTTATCCATGTATGCGTCCAACAGGACTGAGTCGGCAATTGATAAGTTAATGTCGGCTTGTCTTTCATGGGCTTATTCTATGGTTGTAGCATCAGGAGGATGAATCATTCAGTTTTCTATCTTAGCGATTTAAATAAATTAAGCTATGACACTTACACTTATTTATCATATAAATATCCCTTTTATTTTTGTCACAGCCGACATAGATCAATCTAAAGTGCCACAAAAAAATGTTTAGATGTGTTGAGTTTGTGATTCCTTAATTACTATTCTTATTAAAAGCTACTGTATAACATAACAATAGAATATAATAAGCAAAGACTTACAACAGAGGTGAGCTAGTTTCTTTGTGGTTAATCTCTTATTTTTAAAACTGCTCAATTTTATCAATTTTGCTTCATATATAAACTATTAAACCAAGCAGCACATGCATTGAAAAAACTAAAAAAATATAGCAAGATGAACCGAAACATTTATTAACAAAATACTCCTTACATATTTTTTGTTAGAAATTAAGATTCTCAATTCTTAAATTAACAATACTTTTTTTCATAATATGAGAAAACTTTAAGTGAATTCCTGAAAAGTAATTTAAATTTCTTTTCTAAATTTAAAATCACTTTGGTTATGAATATGAATTAATATATTTTACAAATTAATAATTAAATAAAATTTCATATTAATTTCATAATGATTTATAAATTTTCATTTATTTTATAAATACCTAAAGCACCTTCACGCTATATAGTTTTATGCTTTATACTTTGCTTAAATCATAGTAAGACATTTTTTGGATTAGTCTTATGGAATTACGCCATCTTCGATATTTCATTACAGTTGCTGAAGAATTAAATTTTAGTAAGGCCGCTCTCAAACTCTATACTGCTCAACCCTCCCTTAGCCAACAAATTAAAGATTTAGAAGAAGATGTCGGGGTACGACTTTTAAACCGCACAAAACGTAAAGTTGAGTTAACAGAAGAAGGTGAAGTATTTTTAGAGCATGCCCGTTTAACGCTTGCTCAAGCTGATAAAGCAGTAGCGATGGCCCGCCAAGTCTCAAAGGCTAAACAACAATTATTACGTATCGGTTTCGTCCCCATCGCAGAAATGAAAATTTTTCCATACGTACTTCCAAATCTGCGCTTACAACACCCTGACCTCACCATTGAATTATCAAGTTTAAATAACGCTGAGCAACTCAAAGCCTTAAAAAGAGGTGAACTCGACATTACGTTTACCCGTGATAATACTGAAAATGATGAAATCCAAAGCCAATTTGTCTTAACAGAACCTTTAATTTTTTTATTACCAAGAAACCATCCACTTGCGAAATATGACCGTATTCCGGTCAAAGCTTTGCATGGTATTGATTTTATTATTCCGGCAGCTGAACAATCTAATACACTACACAATACAATTTTAGAGTTTACTAAAACTCATGGTATTGACCTCAATATTGTACAAAAGGCCGATAGCATTTTACTTAATATAAACTCTATTGGTTCAGGCTTAGGTTGTACTATTTTACCTGCCTATGTCGCGCCTTTAGGGGTTTCTAACACTGTAGTTCGCCCTCTAGATGTCGAATTACCTTCTTTAGATTTATTTGTTAGTTATCGTAAAAACACAGAGTCAGTCGGTGTAAAAAGATTTATTGATCAACTCAACAAAGTATTTCATCTTGATAAAAATCTAGATTAAACACCTTAGGTATATTTACGCTTATTATTAAAGAATAAATGAGTTAGAAAATTTAAATGTATGTATAAATAAATGAAATTAAAATTTATTTAATATCTTTTATCGATTAATTAATTTGAGATAATTTTTATTATATTTTAGATTGTCACACTTAATAAAAACAAAAATGACGATCTAAAGTATAAAGGTTATATAAAACCTAATGTTAAATTAACCAAACAGTAAAAAATATATTTAAGATAACAGCAAGGAGAGTTAACAAGATGGTTGGACTATTTCAGCATTTAGGACGTAGTGTACAAAACCGCCCTCACTTCTTTATTGCTTTAATTTTTGGAGTGGTTGTTGCAAGTTTATTGGCATGGCTCACTTCATGGAAATGGTCTACCATTTTATTAGCAAGCTGGAATGGCTCGATCAGTTTATATTTACTCCATGTCTGGAAACTGATGAGAAGTGCCGACCATTCACAAATGCAACAGCAAGCCAAAAAACAGGACGAAAGTAAATGGGTCATTATGCTCATTGTTTTATTGGCCATCACAATGAGTCTAGTTGCGATTTTGGTACAACTTTCCCAGCTCCCTTCTGGGCATTATGAAAAGTTAGGACATGTAGCGTTAGCTTTACTCACCATTATTTCAGCATGGCTTTTCATGCATACTGTTTTCGCTTTGCATTATGCCCATGACTTTTATATGGCTCTATCCAGAAATGAAGAGAACGGTGGGTTAGACTTCCCGGGTACCGAACATCCGACCTACCCTGACTTCTTATATTTTAGCTATATCATTGGCACCTCAGCACAAACCGCCGATGTTTCAATTACCAACAAACATATGCGTCTTTTAAACTTATTTCATGCTGTATTATCTTTTGGCTTCAACACGACCATTTTAGCGATTTGTATTAACGTTGCTGCTGGCTTTCTTACCAATTAAGACCTTTATTTAAAAACAAAAAAGCCCCATTTAGGGGGCTTTTAAGAATAACTATACTTACAACAGTTGGCCCATACTGCTTTGTTTTAGGCCTTCGCGCTGTTTGATCGTTTCAACATAACGTGCAATAGCTGGGTGCGATTCAATCGTTTTCATTTTTAATTGCCATAATAGCATGGCTCCAACACTTACATCTGCGGCGGTAAATTGTTCACCACATACATACGGATTTGCTTCACTCAGTCCTTGAACTAAAGCTTGATAAGCATCGTTATAATCACCATAACCCACAAACATTTTTTGCTCAGGTGAGATCTCTATTCCTAAAGCTTTATCGACACCAGCAGCTTCCCAAGGACCTGCCATCATAAAGAGCCAACGATAGTACAAACCACGTTTCGGATCATCTAAAGCAGGTGCCAAACCTTTGTCACTAAATTTGTCTGCCAAATATGCACAAATTGCACCTAATTCATAAATAACGACATCGCCATCTACCAATACAGGCACTTTCCCAAATGGGTTAAGCTTTAAATATTCGGGTGATTTCATCTCGGTTCGGTATGCTACTTCAATACGTTCACATTCCACGCCAAGCTCAACCAAAAGCCAGTCTATAACGACACCACGCGATTCATTGTTAGTATAAAGTTTAAGACTCATTCTTATTGCTCCTTGTTTATCGTGATTCCTAGTCTACAAATACCTTTTGTCAGTTTTTGTCAGTAGTCCTTTGCATTTCTTGTTTCCACCATCTTTGAAACAGATGTTTTTTAAATTCAGGATATATTTCCTCACTCATTTGCAAGTCATGAATACGATCTATCCGAAAATGGCGAAAGGCCTGCCGTAATTCACACCAAGCAGCAAGTACAACTTTGTCATGTAAATACCCTAAAGCAAAAGGCCAAAGAGAACGTTGACTTATACGCTTGTGTTCATCGCAATAATCGACTTTGATCTTTACTTGTTTACGAATCGCTAAACGTACTTGTTCTACTAAAGCTTCATCAACCGGATGCCAGTAATGTGTAACACCTAGCGTCATATCATCGATCAAATATTTCCGGTGCTCTGGTAAAACCGCATAAAGTTTGGAATAGATTGAAATAGCTGCCGATTTCATTGCCTGATCTGGAACGTCTTTCAACCACTCTAAAGCTAAAAATAGAGCCTCGGCTTCATTCTCATTAAAAGTAACCGGTGGTAATAAAATGTCTTCTTTAAGCTGAAACCCCAAACCCGCCGATGCATCTATTCTGACACCTTGAGCACGTAAACTATCAATATCACGGTAAATGCTGCGAATACTAATTCCCAAGCGTTCAGCCAAGACTTGAGCAGTAACGGGATAACGAGATTCACGGAGTTGCTGTAAAAGATTTAATAGACGAATAGAGCGGCTCATTTTTTCTCTTCTTATTGTTCTTTAGTTTTAAAAAATAAGGAGGAATAAATTCCTCCTTCTTACATCATTTTAAATTACGCTACGTCCACAGTAGATAACTTTGCATACTCTCTTAAAAAGTTGTGCAGCTCAGGTACATCTTTAGCAATGGTTAAAGGCTGGAACTGTTGTAGAACTTCGACCGAGTGCACTCCATAGCCCACCCCAATACGAGGCATACCTAAACGCTGAGCCATTTCAAGGTCATAACTACTATCACCAATCATAACTGCCTGTTCGACACTTACTCCAGTTACAGTCAAGATTTCTTGTAACATGAGTGGGTCTGGTTTTGAACGGGTTTCATTGGCTGCTCGAGTAACATCAAACAGATGAGTACTCTGTGTTTTTGCAATCACACGGTCTAATCCACGACGGTTTTTACCCGTCGCAACTGCAAGTTTTAAACCTTGAGCTTTTAAGTCATGAAGTAGTTCAGAAATACCTTCAAACCATGCATCATTTGTCGAGTTGGCAATATAGTGATCGCCATATGCTTTTAAAATCGAATCATGCAAATCAGGTACTTCTGGAAATAAGGTCTGCATCACTTCCGGCAAACCTAAACCGATAATACTCTTTGCAGCTTCATCAGTCAGAGTTAACTTATGCTCTTCTGCCGCATGCTGTAAACTTGCAACAATCTGACCAACAGAATTATATAAAGTACCATCCCAGTCAAAAATCACTAATTCGGTTTTCAGACTCATTTTGCTACTCTCAAAGCCTCTAATAACTGGGTCATGTCTTCTGGCAACGGTGCTTCAATCGTTGGATAACCCGGAATATCCAAACGCATGGCATGTAAACACAAACGGCGTGCTTCAGGTCCCGTATATGCAGTGTTATGCCCATATTTATCATCGCCCACCAACGGATGTCCAATACTTAAACCATGTACACGAATTTGATGGGTACGGCCTGATAAAGGAGATGCATGAACTAAAGTGGCATTTTTAAAGCGCTCTGCAACCACCCATTCGGTTTTACTTGGCTTACCTTCTTTAGATACACGTACACGACGTTCGCCATTGGCTAACTCATAACGAAATAAAGGCGCATCAATGAGCTGTTTATCAAGACTCACCTGACCTTTTACAATCGCTGCATAGGTCTTACGAATTTTGTGTTCACGCAACATATCTTGTAGCAGTTTTAAAGTGCTACGCTTCTTACTAATCATAACTAGGCCAGAAGTATCGCGGTCAATACGGTGAATCAGTTCTAAATATTTTTTACCTGTTGCCGCACGTAGTGCCTCAATCAAACCATAAGCCACGCCACTACCGCCATGTACAGCAATACCTGATGGTTTATTTACAACTAATAGTCCTTCATCTTCATAGACCACACGGCTTAATAAACCTTGAGCCACACTGTCGCTTACAGGAACAGCAGTTTCATCTTTTTGTTCATAGCGAATAGGCGCAACACGAATCTGGTCTCCAATTGCAAGTTTGGTCTCGGCTTTAATACGTTTTTTATTCACGCGAACCTGACCTTCACGAATCAAACGATAAATTCGACTCTTTGGCACACCCTTTAAACGTGAAAACAGGAAATTATCGATTCGTTGTCCTGCTTGATGCTCATCCACCTCAAACCAAGTGACACTTTGCCATTGCTGTGTAGAATTCATACTAATATTTAAACCTGAAATTTTACGAAATTTGATTAATAAATGACCGATTAGCTTAGTTTTTTCACAAGAAATCTAAGCTTAGCCCATAGGCAGATGCTGCAAGGTTTGATATAGTCAGCGCACGGATACCACCGTAAGTGAACATCTAAAGGGAAATTTCCCTGATTGAAACCTCAATCAAAATGATGCTTTCATCACCAGCTCGGACAGGTCCTAAAGAATTATGCCGACGCCGAAGGCTTATTATATCGGCAAAATGACAAACTGTTGCGTTTAATTCAGTTTGTTCAAAAAAATATGTTACCAACTCTAGTTGGTTATGGAACGTAAACTGATACACATCAGACAAATCGCTCCTTAATGTTGCCTTCAGGCTAAAGCGTTGATGCATTGGAACTGCCGAAAGCACCGATACGATGAGCATTCCGTATCAAACTTCCAATAAAGAAGTCACTTCGCGCCCAATGACAGTGAAAGTCATTAACCAATGCACCGCTCACCCGCCAGTGAAGCAAAAAGGAATTCCGATTTAAAGGTTGAAGCAGTATTGCCTACATCACAGACGAGAATCGAAGCTAAGGCTAAATGTAGCCGGTAACAGATGACTCAGACCACAAGTATTTTGAGATCTGGGAAATGATCCGTCATGTTCGATGTTCGTTCAGAACCTTTAAGTTTGTTTGGTTTGTTTGTGTGAGTCACTATTAGGTGTCACACCCATGAAACGTATGTTGATTAATGCAACTCATGCCGAAGAAGTTCGCGTTGCACTTATCACTGGTAATCGTCTTTACGATTTTGATTTAGAGAATCGTACCCGAGAACAGAAAAAATCCAATATCTATAAAGGCCATGTCACCCGCGTAGAACCATCTTTAGAAGCTGTTTTTGTTGAATATGGCGCAGGTCGTCAAGGCTTCTTGTCTATGCGTGAAATTGCGAACAGCTATTTTCAGGCAGACCCACGTCAAACTTCAAACATTCGTGAACTTATTACTGAAGGCACAGAGCTTTTAGTTCAGGTTGAAAAGGAAGAACGTGGTAATAAGGGTGCAGCACTTTCTACGTTTATTTCCCTTGCAGGCCGTTATTTAGTTCTTATGCCAAATAACCCGAAAGGTGGTGGTATTAGCCGTCAAATTTCAGGTTCAGTACGTGAAGAATTAAAAGAAATTTTAGCTTCTTTAAATGTACCTCGTGGTATGAGCGTGATTGTTCGTACTGCCGGTATTGGGCGTACTCAAGAAGAATTACAGCTCGATTTACAACACTTGCTTGACCTGTGGGCACAAATTCAAGGTACAGCGAGCTCAGGCCCTTCTCCGATGCTTGTTCATCAAGAAGCGGGTGTAGTAACACGTGCAATTCGTGATTACTTACGTGATGACGTTGCTGAAATCTTAATTGATAGCGAACAGGCTTATAACGAAGCATATAACTTTGTTAAAGCAGTGATGCCTCGCCAATTAGACAAATTAAAAACTTATACTTTAAACGAGCCATTGTTTGCTCATTTTGGTATTGAAAGCCAAATTCAAACTGCTTACGAGCGTGAAGTAAAACTTCCTTCTGGCGGTTCAATTGTGATTGACCAGACTGAAGCTTTAGTTTCAATCGATATTAACTCTGCGAAATCGACTCGTGGACATGATGTTGAAGAAACTGCACTGAATACTAACCTTGAAGCAGCAGAAGAAATTGCTCGCCAGCTTCGTTTACGTGACATTGGCGGTTTAGTTGTTATCGACTTCATCGATATGACTAAAGAACGCAATCAACGTATGGTTGAAGCAAAACTTCGTGAAGCAACACAAAGCGATCGTGCCCGTATCCAGTTCGGTCAATTGTCTCGTTTTGGCTTAATGGAAATGAGCCGCCAACGCTTACGTCCATCGCTTGAAGAAGCAACAGGTTATGTATGCCCTCGCTGTCATGGTACAGGAATGGTTCGTGACTTACGTTCGCTTTCTCTTTCAATTATGCGTAAAGTTGAAGAGATTGCACTTCGTGAACGTCATGGTGAAGTTCAGGTTGAAGTTCCAGTTGAAATTGCAGCCTTCTTGCTTAATGAAAAACGCCATAGTCTGGTGTATTTAGAGCAAACTTCTGGTGTACGTGTAACTGTATTACCACACCCGCACTTAGAAACTCCACATTACGAAATTGCATATAACCCAGATGGCTTTGCTCCATCTAGCTATGAACGTACAGAAGCAACCCGTTCTAGCGAGAAAGAGTTAGGTTATGAGTCTTCTGAATGGCATTTAGAAGAAGCAGATCATGGCCACGCTCATGTAACTGCTACAGCTTCAACTCATGCTGCGGCTCAGAAAAAAGCAAATCATGCAACTCAACCTGTAGCACAACCTTCTGCTCAAAAAGCAGCAAGCCCATGTGCATGGTTAGAAAACCTGTTTGTTCAAAAACAAGCGCAAACAGTTGATCAATCTCGTTCAGCACAAAATGCTGCTGCTGCGATTGAGCAAATGGTGAATACAGGCGCAGTAAGCCGCGGACAGTTCGGTCAAGTAGCCGTACCTGCTGTTGCAGAAGTTGCGCCAGTTCAATCAAATAACGCTTATATTTCACAGTCACCTGTGAAACAAGACGTTCGTGAACATGTTGAAAAAGATGATAAATCTCAACAACAACGTCAGAACAACAAAAAGCGTAAACATAAAGAGCAACGTGAACAACATCACCAATCACATGAACAGCAACATCAAGTTCATGAAGAAGTGGTTCAATTGTCACGCCAAGAACAACGTGAGTTAAAACGTCAGCAAAAACGTCAACAGCAGCAAGATCAGCAACATCAAAATAATGATGTACAACACACTGAAAATGCTGTGCCACGTCGTGACCGTAATAATCAACAACGTCCAAACCGTCCAAATCGCCACCGCGATCCAAGTGTATTAAATGAAAATCAAAATACACCGGTTGTTGTTGATGAAAAACAAATTAAGGTTGATGTGATTGATGCACCTAAGCATGATGTCATGAACACTGCTTTAATCATCAATGTTGATCAAGGTCAAAGTGAGATTGTTGCACTTACACCTGAGCGTCGTCACGTTGAGCGAGTTGAAACGACTTCTACTAAAGTTGCTCAAGAGCCAACTCCAGCTCCTGTTGTAGCCGAGAAAGCTGCTGTAGTTGAAACCAAAGAAGAAGCTCAGCCAAGCCAAGAAGCTGCTCAGCCACAAATCAAACGTGCTAGCAATGACCCTCGTATGCGTCGTCGTCAGCAACGTGAGGCTAAACACGCTAAGGCAGCTACGCCATCTATTGCGCCATCGCAAATTCCAACTTTGGCACAACACACAATCGGTAGTTTAATCCGTCATGTGTATGGTGAAGATTGCACCGTATTGATTGAACAATTTGGTCTAGTCCCAACGTTTAATCGTGCTTTGCAGAAATTTGCAGAACAGTACGCAAGTACGTTAGTAGTTGAAGTTACTGCTGAAACGGAAGAGAAAAAGCCGGTAACTCGTGATGCAGAACTTCCAAGCCACAAACCGGCTGAAGAAGCAGAACCTGCACCAGTACTTCCGCTTACTCCGCCGCAAGCACCAGCTCCACGTGTTGCAAATGACCCGCGTGAGCGTCGTCGTTTAGCAAAACTTGCTGCGGAACAAGCATTTGAGCAAGTGAAACAACAACATTCTGCTCAAGAAGAAGTTGCTACTCCTGCTCCTGTAGCAGAAGAAACCGTTGCTGCTCCAACTGCTGAAACACAAGCAACAGTTGAACCAGCACAACAACCGCTTGAACTTAATCAGTCAACTGAAGTCGTACAACCTGAAGCTGCTCCTGCAGAGGAAAAAGCTACAGAAGAAACAGTAGCTGAAGCTCCTGCGGCAAAGGAACCTGCGCCATCAAAAGCAGCAAGCAAAGCGAAAGCAGCGGCTGAAGAAACAGTAGTTCCGACTGAAGCAACAACTGATGCCGAATCAGAAGACGTTAAGGCAGATAAGGACAAACCGAGTCGCCCTCGTCGCCCTCGTGGCCGTCCGCCAAAAAAAGCTAATCCTGTAGCTGAGTAAGCCATTTGCTCAATTGCAGCTAATTTAAACAAACCTAGTCATTTCGATGACTAGGTTTTTTTTGTTATTTTTAGCCAATTAGGTTGATTGCACTAGAAGAAAAGTTTTAAAAGCATGGTGAACCATGAAAACTATTGGACTTTTTGCCCACACAACCTTTTTTGGATTGATCGAAAAATAAATAGGATTGATATGAGCCAGACAACACAGACCGATATCATTACGCTTGGTGATGTTGCCACAAGACTTCCTAGCTTCATTCCCAAAGTACCCCATATCCTAAATGGTCTTAAACAGGCTTATTTAAGAACTTCAAATACTCCAACAGGTTTGGGTATTGCTTTTGAAAAAGCTGTTAAAAGAAATCCGAAAGGCACGGCATTATTATTTGAAGATCAAAGTTATTCTTATGAAGCTTTAAATGAATGGGCAAACCAGATTTCCCATTACTATCTTTCTCTCGGAGCGCGTAAAGGGGACGTCATTGCTGTAATGATTGAAAACCGCTCTGAGCTGATTGCAACAATTGTTGGTTTAGCCAAAATTGGTGTGACAATTGCACTTGTAAATACATCTCAAGTCGGTAAGGTTCTCGCTCATAGCATCAATCTTGTAAAACCTATTGCCGTTATTGCTGGTGAAGAAGTCCGAGCTGCTATTGATGAAATTCGTCAGGACTTAAATGTACCTAAAGACCGCTTCCACTGGTTCGCAGATCAGGCAACACGTCAAAACTCGGGTACAGCGCCTGAAGGCTATGTCAATCTTGCGGACCAAATTGATCAATTTCCAAAATTCAATCCGTCTACTACCCGCTCTGTCACTGGTAACGATGGTCTGTTCTATATCTACACATCAGGTACAACAGGTTTACCAAAGGCGGTTATTTTCAAACACAGTCGCTGGACATTAGCATATGGCACCTATGGACATATCTTAAACTTAGGAACAGATGACGTCATGTACGTGACCTTACCGCTTTACCATGCAACAGGCGTGGTGGTTTGCTGGTGTGGCGTTATCGCGGGCAGTGCAACACTTGCGATTCGACGTAAATATTCGACTAGCGCATTCTGGAAAGATGTTCAAAAATTTAATGCATCTGCCATTGGGTATGTTGGTGAACTTTGCCGCTACTTGATGGATGCTCCTGTTACCGAGCTTGACCGCAACCATCGTGTAACCAAAATGATTGGTAATGGTATGCGCCCAAATATCTGGGACAAGTTCAAACAACGCTTTGGTGTTAAAGAAGTACTTGAGCTTTATGCATCGAGTGAAGGCAATGTTGGATTTAGTAATATTTTCAACTTTGACAATACGGTTGGCTTCTCTCCTACTCCATATGCCATTATCCAATTCGATAAAGAGAAAAACGAGCCAATACGCGATAAAAATGGCTGGTGCCAGAAAGTAAAAGCAGGTGAAGTTGGCCTACTCATCGGGAAAATTACCAGCCGCTCGCCATTTGATGGTTACACCGACCCTGAAAAGAACAAGTCTGTGATCTGGAAAGATGTCTTCAAGAAAGGCGATTCTTATTTCAACACAGGTGATTTGGTCCGTGACATCGGCTTCCGTCATGCACAGTTCGTTGACCGTCTAGGTGATACTTTCCGATGGAAAGGTGAAAACGTATCAACGACTGAAGTTGAAAACATGGTATGCGAATACGACAAAATTGCCGAAGCTGTCGTTTATGGGGTAGAAATTCCAAATACCAATGGCCGTGCCGGTATGGCAGCGATCACTCTCGCAGATGGTGAAGAGCTAGATGATGCTGATTTAACCGAAATGGTGACCGTATTTAAGAAATGTTTACCTACCTATGCAGTACCTGTATTTTTACGTGTACAAAAAAAGGTCGAAACAACAGGTACATTTAAATATCAGAAGAATAAACTGAAGGAAGAAGCGTTTAATCCAAGCAAAACTTCTGAACGTTTACTCGCTTTATTACCTGGTGCAAGCAGTTATTGTGATATCACAACTGAAATTTTTGACAATATTCAGGCGTATAAATACCGTTTTTAGTTTATTTTTTAGCTAAACAAGAGGAAATCGTGCTTTTTATAAGCAATCATGCAAATGTTTTTAAATTTCCTCTTGTGTTAGTTGAATAACTTGCTAAAATACGCGACATCAAAACGATACAGTGTTTAGAAGTGTTACTTCTCTCTGAGTCAGTTCGAGTTTGATTGCTAAAGAAAATTATAGATTTTCTCCTGCATTCAAGTAAAACAAGGTTTTACTTAATTCTCGCTCAGGGTCGTTAGCTCAGTTGGTAGAGCAGCGGACTTTTAATCCGTTGGTCCCGCGTTCGAGTCGCGGACGACCCACCAATTATCAGTTCGAGAGGCTTTTTTTATTGTTATCCTATTTTCTTTTTATGACTAAAAGATGACGATACATTTGCGATTTAAAACTTCCCCCACCCAATTCATAAAAACTTCTAGTCGCTTTGGAATATAACTCCTGTTGGGATACAAAATATTAAGTGGAAGCGATGGTGCACTGTAAGCACTCAGTACCTCAACTAAAATCCCCTGTTCAATTTTATCCTGAACATCATAATAAGGAAGTTGAATAATTCCCAAACCTGCACAAGCGGCGGCGATATAGGCCTCGGTATTGTTCACACTTAAAGCACTATCCATCATCACAGTTCCACCTTGATATATAAATTCTCCCTGCTTTTCTCCTACAGCTCCTGCGTAATTAATTAATTTATGCTGTTCAAGATCATTTAACTGCTCAGGAATACCATAATCTTGTAAATATTGCGTGCTGGCACAATTCACCATCACCAAATGACCAATAAATCTTGCAATTAAACTACTGTTATCTAGCTCTCCTACCCGAACAACACAGTCAATTCCCTTTTCAATTAAGTCAGTCAGGTCATCAGAACTATTGAGCTGTAAATGAATATCCGGATAACGATGATAAAAATCAGGCAGCTCAGGAATAATCACTTGATGCACAATCCGGCTAGGCATCGAAATTTTTAATGTGCCCCGGTAATGCTGTTTTTGTGTCTGGATCAACTGTTCTAATTGTTCATAATCAAACAACAGGTTTTGGCATTCTGGCAATATTCGTTGGCCATCTTGAGTAAGACTGACTTTACGGGTAGTCCGATGAAATAAGCGTACTCCATAGTGAGTTTCTAACTGTTGAATGGCACTCGTCACTGTCGAGCGAGGTAGATCAAGCTGATTTGCTACCTCACTAAAGCTTTGTCGTTTAGCGACTTCTGTAAAAATATAAAATTGCTGCAACCGATCCATTTTAATTGTTCGTATTTTCTGAATAGTTAAACCAAACTAGCATAATTGATCACAAATTACTGCCAATCTAGACTTAAAAACACTAAAACAAGTCATCATAGGAACAATCATCATGACAACTCATAGCCTCAAAGATAAAGTTGTATTGATTACTGGCGGTGCTAAAAACCTAGGCGGACTCATTAGTCGTAAATTTGCAGAACAGGGTGCAAAACTCGCAATTCATTATAATAGTTCGGAAACTCAGGCAGATGCAGAGCAGACCTTAGCAGATGTTAAAGCATTGGGTGCAGATGCAATTCTAATTCAGGCAGATCTAACTCATATTGAAAATATTGAAAAACTGTTTATAAATACGAAACAACATTTTGGTGGTATCGATATTGCGATTAATACCGTCGGAAAAGTCCTTAAAAAACCGTTTTTAGAAACCACCGAACAAGAGTTTGATAACATGAGTGATATCAACTCAAAAATTGCCTATTTCTTTATTCAATCGGCAGGTCGACATTTAAATAACGGCGGAAAAATCTGTTCAATCGTAACTTCTCTTCTTGCTGCTTACACAGGGTTCTATTCAACCTATGAAGGTTTAAAAGCACCTGTTGAGCATTACACCCGCGCTGCATCGAAAGAATTTGGAGATCGCCAAATTTCTGTGACTGCTGTTGCACCGGGCCCAATGGACACACCATTCTTTTATGGTCAAGAGTCTGCCGAAGCAGTCGCTTACCATAAATCAGCTTCAGCTTTAGGTGGGCTTACTAAAATTGAAGATATTGAACCTCTAGTTCGCTTCTTAGTCACCGACGGTTGGTGGATTACAGGTCAGACGATTTTCGCAAATGGTGGTTATACCACCCGCTAAAATTACAAAAGCCGCATCTCATCGTGCGGCTTTTCTTTATAATGCATTGATTATAAGAACTCTTCGAGTACCGAGTTTAAGAAAATATGCCCCTGCTCTGTACAAGCCAAACGATCGCTATCCTCTACCAATAACTCTCTCGAACGCAATGAAGTAAGCAGATCATTTAAATCATCTAAACTTAAGCCTGTACGCTGTTCATATAACTCAGCTTTTACCCCATCATTTAAACGTAAAGCATTCATCATAAACTCAAAAGGTAGTTCATCTGCTTCAATCTTTTTCATTTGCAAATGTTCGGCTGGAACTTTAGCCAAATAGTCTTTCGGTAAACGAGTCTTTTGGAAACGATATACTCCATCTAGTCGGGTTACTTTGCCATGTGCTCCTGCACCAATCGCAAGATAATCACCAAACTGCCAATAATTTAAATTATGAACTGAAGGCTGCTCTTTACGCCAAGCTGACACTTCATAATTGATAAAGCCATTTGCTTTTAGATAGGCTTCACCTTGCTCTTGAATATCTTCTAACACCTCATCTTGAGGTAAAACAGGCTGTGTTCGGAAAAATACAGTATTTGGTTCAATGGTCAGTTGATACCAGCTGATATGTGTTGCACCCTGCTCTACAGCCGTCTTTAAATCATAAAGTGCTTGCTCTAGTGTTTGTTCAGGCAAGCCATGCATTAAATCGACATTAACTCGCTTAAAGCCTGCTTGTCGTGCCTGCTCAATTGCATCCATAGCATTGTTGGCTGAATGAATACGCCCAAGCTTTTGCAGGTGATCGGTATTAAAAGTCTGTACACCAATCGACAAACGATTAATACCCGCCTCTAAATAGCCTGCAAACGGGTCATGTTCTAGTGTTCCCGGATTAGCTTCTAAAGTAATTTCACAGTCATCTTCAAAGTTAAGCAGCGATTTAAGCTGTTCAAATAGCCATGCATAGCCTTTGGCAGAAATAAGTGAAGGTGTTCCACCACCAATAAATACACTGTGAATTGAACGTCCTTGTGCCATCTCGACTTGAGTTTCAAAGTCGGCCACCAATGCTTTTAAATAAGTTTGCTCGAGTTCTGCCGAAAGCGCGCCATCAGGCACCGCATGTGAGTTAAAGTCGCAATAGGGACATTTACGCACGCACCAAGGCATGTGGATATATAAAGATAAAGGAACAGAAGCAGAATTTAATACGGCCAAGGAACAGGGTCCAATTTACACAATATTTCTATTTTAACATGACTGCATCAATGGGCTTATGAAAACATACCTTAATTGCTTTAGACTGTTTTTAAACATACTTAAATATTGATAAAAATGATGAAATTCTCTAGTCAACTTTTCCTGATCTTACCCTTAGCTATGGGAATCGGTGTTGCCATGGCTTTTCAGACTGCAATTAATGCTCAGCTTCGTGAGCAATTACACTCACCTTTGCAAGCAGCATTGTTATCATTTTTCATAGGTACTATCGTCTTAGCCATTATGGTGTTCTTCCAAAGTGCCGAGAAACCGAGTTTAAGTGAAATATCCAATATTCCATGGCTTCTCTGGACGGGAGGATTTCTTGGGGTTTATGCAATTAGCATGAGCATTTATACTGCACCTAAGCTTGGTTTTTTAACCTTTACAGGGTTAGTCGTTTTTGGGCAATTGGTCATTTCTATGTTACTTGACCATTTTGGCTGGTTAGGTACCGAAAAGACACCTGTTACATGGCAACGGTTTCTAGGTGGAGTGGTCATCTTTGTTGGTGTATTACTTACCTTGCAACGCTAGTTTCATTTTTATATTTATAAAGAGTACCTTTTGTGTCGAATGTCACGTCGTTTCGGTCTGAATTAAAACAACTCTTCCATTTAATGTTACCTATTTTAATTACGCAGTTTGCTCAAGCAGGGTTCGGGTTAATTGATACCATTATGGCTGGGCATTTATCTGCCGCAGACTTAGCCGCTATTGCGGTAGGTGTAGGCTTATGGATTCCAGTCATGCTCTTGTTCAGTGGCATCATGATTGCAACCACACCATTAGTTGCCGAAGCAAAAGGCGCTAGAAATACAGAGCAAATTCCAGTGATTGTCCGCCAATCATTATGGGTTGCAGTAATTCTAGGGATATTGGCGATGCTCATTTTGCAGCTTATGCCATTTTTCTTACATGTGTTTGGCGTACCAGAAAGTTTACAGCCTAAAGCCAGTTTATTCTTACATGCAATTGGTTTGGGTATGCCCGCTGTAACAATGTATGCAGCGCTCCGAGGCTATTCCGAAGCATTAGGCCATCCCCGCCCTGTCACGGTCATTAGCTTACTAGCCTTAGTGGTTTTAATCCCGCTTAACATGATTTTTATGTATGGCTTAGGACCAATACCTGCTTTGGGTAGCGCAGGCTGTGGTTTTGCAACATCCATTTTACAGTGGCTCATGCTCATTACGTTAGCAGGCTATATTTATAAGGCTTCGGCTTATCGAAACACATCTATTTTTAGCAGATTCGATAAGATTAACCTGACTTGGGTTAAAAGAATTTTACAGCTTGGTCTGCCAATTGGTTTAGCTGTGTTTTTTGAAGTGAGTATTTTTAGTACAGGGGCATTGGTCCTTAGCCCTCTAGGGGAAGTCTTTATTGCCGCACACCAAGTAGCAATTTCAGTCACTTCGGTACTGTTTATGATTCCACTTTCTCTTGCCATTGCTTTAACCATTCGTGTGGGGACGTATTATGGTGAAAAGAACTGGGCTTCCATGTACCAAGTACAAAAAATTGGTCTAAGCACAGCAGTATTTTTTGCTCTATTGACCATGTCTTTTATTGCTCTAGGCCGTGAACAAATTGTCTCGGTTTATACTCAAGATATAAATGTTGTGCCGGTTGCCATGTATTTGCTCTGGTTTGCAATGGCATATCAATTAATGGATGCTCTACAAGTCAGCGCTGCCGGCTGTTTAAGAGGTATGCAAGATACTCAGGCACCGATGTGGATCACCTTAATGGCGTATTGGGTAATTGCTTTTCCAATCGGTCTTTATTTAGCGCGTTATACCGATTGGGGCGTAGCTGGTGTGTGGTTAGGTTTAATTATTGGTTTAAGTATTGCCTGTGTTTTATTGCTCTCACGACTCTATTTAAATACCAAACGTTTAAGTCAAACCTAATAAAAAAGCCGATGAAACATCGGCTTTTTTTATTTTATGCAGTCTTTGCCCGTGGGCTTGCTCCAATTTGCCAGACAAATGGTAAATCCGTACGGTTTACTTCCCAATCTCCAATTACTTTTTCTTTGTAAATAAGTGGATTATGTGAAGACACTGTCCGAGCATTACGCCAGAAACGGTCAAGTTGTTTCACTTGGCTACTCGCCGATGCCCCTAAGGCATTAAATAACTGGCTTGTTAAATCGAGTACTAGATTAGAAATCACCACCTGCCCTTGTGCCGACTCAAGCTCGGCATCTACATTGAATTGATGCTCTTTCACTTCGGATTCGGCAAAATGACTTTCATAGGCTTTTTGCAGTGCCTCAGCGGTTTTTAAGGTAATTGCTTCACTTGCATACGCTTGAGCTGAGGCTTTGCCAACCACTTGTAAAACTTGTGGGTCGTGACGAACTAAGTCCCCATTACCATGACTAAAAATACGTTTACGTTCACGAATTTCCTGACTAAACGTCTCAACCGCGGCACGCGCAATACCCGTTAAAGTTGCAAGATGCACCACCTGATAAAAAGCGGTCTGATATTTAAAACGTTGGTCAAATGGAATAAGGTGTGAAGCTGGCAAATAAACCTGATGTACTTTTAAAGTACCACTGCCCGTTGTCTTTTGACCAAAACCATCCCAGTCATCAATCACGCTCACCCCTGTTTCATGGCGGTAAATAGCAGCAATCACATGACGGTCATTTACTTCATCGTAAGCAAATAAATCAATCCAGTCTGCAAAAATACTTCCTGTTGAATAGTACTTTTCACCATTTACCACCAAGTTACCCGAAGCGTCTTTGGTGACACGAGTAACGACATCGCCGATCTGTACGTTTCCAACTTCTGTCCACGCATTCCCGACTAAATCACCTTGTACAAAGCGCTGAAACCAGACTTCCTGAGAATGCTCTTTATGAGCAACCAAGCGGTCTTCAACAAATGCGAAATGACCTCGTAAAGCTTGCACAATATTGGAATCAGCTTCTGCTAACTCTGCCAAAAGCTGGAACAGTTGAGGTAATGAAACCCCATCTCCACCATATTTACGGGGTATTCGTACAGCGCCCAACTTGGCTTCTTTTAACCACTGAATCGGCTCAAAAGGCAAGATTCGCTCTTTTTCCCGTTGAATTGCACCTTGTGCAATTTTTTCGAAAATGGGACGGAATCTGTTTGCAACCTTTTCGTAATCAGCACCGACCGACAGTTCTTCTAATTCAATTTGAGCTGTTGTCATCGTTATTCTCCTAATTTTGTTTTTTCTTTCAATTTAGCTCCATGCATGACGAGGTGGCTGAACCCCATTGAGATAATAGTTACCAACAATGTGATATTTCCAACGCACAGGGTCATGCAAAGTGTGGGTACGGGCATTGCGCCAGTGACGGTCAAGGTTGAGTTCAGATAAAGTAGAACGCGTACCCGATAACTCAAAAAGTTTATTGGCTGCCAAAATAGCAATTTCTGTGGTGAGTACTTTTGCCTCGGCAACCAATAGAGTGGCTTGGTTTACATGTTCTTCGGTGGTGCCGGCAATGGCCTGATCAATTGCATCTCCAGCCAAATCCAATACCGCTTCTGCTGCACGCAGTTTGATTTTTAGGTCACCAATATTTGCAATGGTGTAAGGGTCATCACTGGCTTTTTCCAGACCTGAATCAATCCATGCACGGCTATGGTTTTTGACATATTGAATCGTTTCTTCAATTGCACCACGTGCAATACCGGCATCGACCGCAGCCTGAATAAACTGAGAAATAGCACCTGCTGGTGTTGGGCGCTCAAATGCTTGGTAAATTGGAACTAGATATTCTTCACGTACTGGCACCTGATTCAGCTCTACCGTGCCACTAGCTGTAGTACGTTGTCCAAAACCAGACCAATCATTAATAATATTGACCCCAGATGTTTCACGTGGCACAAGTGCAGCATAAGGTTGTCCTTGTTCATTTACAGCAACAATTGGAATCCAATGTGCGAGCAAGGCACCCGTTGCAAAGAATTTCTTGCCATTAATTTCATAACCATGCTCGGTCTTTCGTAATGTGGTAGTGAGGTCTGCTACTGTCTTACTGTGTTTTTCCGAAAATGCATTCCCAAAACGAATTCCTCTTAACACCAAGTTAAAGAAGAACTGTTGCTGTTCAGGTTTCGCATCTAGTCTTAAATGTTCAATAAAAGCCAAGTGGTTTTGAGGCAACTGAGCAAGAGAAGGGTCAACACTCGCAATTGTTTTGATCACTTCCGCTAAAGTTCGGTACTTGACTTGCGCCCCACCAAATTGCTTAGGTACTGTAATGGCCCACAAGCCACTTTGTGAGAATTGTTGAATTTCATTTAAGGGTAAACGGCGCTCTCTATCTCGATCTGATGCTTCTTGGGCAAACTCTTGAGCAAGTTGCTTGGCAACCTCTATTGCCTCTTCATCAGAACGAATAATATGTGCGTCTTTTGACTGCTCGAATACAGATAAAGGAACCGCTTGAGAGCGCCCATAGGACGAATTTAGACTGGTCATAAGTTTTATTGTCTCTATTTCTTATTTAACATGCCCTTCACCTTAGCACTAAAAAAACAGTGACTTTATAGATATTAAAGCTTTGTTTATGAAATGAATTTTCAAAAGCTTTTCATATTTTTTACTATAAAAATAACATTTTGTTTTTCGAAAATTTTCTTACAGGAGATAAACAATTTCTTATAGGCTTTTTAAGTTTTGTCACCTATGATCAAACCTAGGCAATATTATGTTGTAGTCAATGAGGTATCGAAGATATGGCAAAGAATGCAAGTTCACCTGGCAAACGATTTATGAAACTTGCAGGAATGACCGCGAGCATTGCAACAAAAACCGTTTCTAACTCGATTCGAAACCTGACTGCGGATGAAGAACAGAAACTGGCTGCAAAAACAAAATTATTTCAAGATATCGGACTTCAAATTGCAGACACCTTGGGAGAAATGAAAGGTGCGGTCATGAAGGTCGGGCAAATTGCATCGCAATATAAAGACATCTTCCCGCCCGAAGTCGCCAAAGCGATATCAAAACTACAACGCCAAGCTCCAGCTATGCCTTTTGCAGCGATTCAGCAACAAGTTGAACGTGAGCTTGGCAAACCGCTGAATGTTGCCTTTAAATCTTTTGAACAAGAACCTTTTGCTGCTGCATCGATTGGGCAAGTTCACAAAGCTGTTCTGCCAAGTGGCGAACAAGTTGTGGTTAAAGTTCAATATCCCGGTGTTGATGAAGCCTGTGAAAGTGACTTAAAACAAGTACGTTTAGCCCTTCGCTTAATGGGTGTACTTAAAATTGATAAAAAATTGCAAGATCAGCTTTTTGCAGAGATTCAAGATAGTCTATCAGCAGAACTTAACTATGAAATCGAAGCTCAAAATCTTGAAGTCTTTAAAACTTTTCATAGTAAATTAGACGACAAAATTATTATCCCGACCGTTTATAAAGATTATTCTTCAAGACGTATTTTAACCTTAAGCCTTGAACAAGGTGACAGTATTGAAATTGCTAGTTCTTGGCCTATCGAAATTCGAAACACAATTGGCCGTCGTCTAATCCGCGCTTTGGGTCAGGAAATGTTCTTTTTAAAACGTTTCCACTGTGACCCCCACCCAGGTAACTTTGCCTTCCGCCAAGATGGTAGTGTGATTATTTATGACTATGGCAGTGTTAAAACACTTTCCAATGAAATTGTGTATAGTTTCAAACGACTGGTGAATGCAGCTCGCCATGAAGATATCGACTTAATTGAAACAGAATTACTCGAACTACATTCACTAGCAGAAAAAGGTAAATTCCCGAGCGATCTTTATAAGCTCTGGATTGAAGTGTTATTGCGTCCACTTACCACAACCTATGATTTTGCAGAGAATTCCTCCCATCATGATGGCATGTTACTCGTGAAAAAGTCTTTAAAATATTGGGATGTCTTTAAACCTTCACCAGATACATTAATGGTCAATAGAACCATTTCAGGACACTACTGGAACCTCATTCACTTAAAAGTACATGACAACCTGAATGATTTATTTGAAGAGCTGGTTCCACCTTCTAACTAACTTAATTTACTTATCAATGTAGCCTTTTAGGGTTACATTGACTTATTAATTGTTATGTTATAACATTTCTTTAATCAAAAATAATTTAGGACAATCTCTCATGCGTAAAGATATTCATCCTGCTTATCAACAAGTGTTATTTCATGACACCAATGCAGACGTGTACTTCTTAATTGGTAGTACCATTCAGACGAAACAAACCAAAGAATATCAAGGACAAGTCTATCCTTATGTGACTCTTGATATTTCAAGTGCATCACACCCGTTCTATACAGGTGAAGTACGTCAAGCAAGTAATGAAGGGCGTGTTGCAAGCTTTAACAAACGCTTCGCCCGCTTCAATCGTAAAAGTTAATCTTACGTTAAGTTTTAACCAATACACTTAAATCATTGGAAGCCTAAGACTCATCTCCTCCACTTAGGCTTCTTTTTTTATGTGGATTTTTTCTATATTTTTTTCAGTTGTGTATAAACTAAAACTTATCCACATCTTGTCTAAAAAATATTCTCAATTTTCCAAATATCCCATCATTTTTTTATAGCTCCCACGCTTTCAAAGCGTGTATTCGATGCTATGCTTAAGCCCCATTTGTTAGGAAGTTTAAGATTATGGCACAAGAGTTACTTGCCCAATTACAAGCAGGCACAGCAAAATTTTCAGACGTTTTAGCTTATATTGAAGCACGCTACCAACATACTCCAACAGCTTTTCAAAATGGCGCACAGCATAACGCTGCAACTGAAAATCAAGGCAGTGCAAAAGTTTTCTCTTTTGCCAAGTTACAAGGTTTAGACCAAGCACAAACTTTAAGTTTATTTGCAGAGCACTACGCATCTGTATTAGCTACCCCAGAAGGAACTGACCACCAAAATATTCGTCAGTTTATGCAAAATGGTTGGGATGGTGTGAAGTTTGAAGGTCAGGCTTTAACTGAAAAGTAATTAAGAATTTGTGAATACACGAGGGAGTCTTACCGTTTATTCTCAAATGAAAGTAGCTAATTCTGTTACTTTGGTTTTGCCCTGAATGGCGATTAAAGCCATGCAAGACCAAAGGCATTTGTCATCAACAGAACCTGTTCCCTGTTTACACTTATCAACTATCTTGCAAAAACAAGATATAGCTGATTTCAGTCAGGCTGTTGATGACTTTAACGCGTATCAAATCCCAAAAATAAATCAGAAGTTTTTAATTCGTCATTTACTATCGTGACAAGCGGCATGGATGCCGCTGTTTTGCTGTGCTACATGGATGTAGCATCAGCGAAACAGAAGATTTTTGCTTACTTTTGATCTTTCAAAAGTAAGGTATGCCTATACAAATGCTCTTTGAGAATATCGTAAAACGGAGGCCGTGCCGTATATCTCTCTCCTTAAACATCCCAATAATCAGTTGCCCGCTACCCAATAATAAGTCGCCAACCCCAAACACGTAAAAATTAAAGACCCAATTAAATGAATAGAAATGGCCAACATTGCTATTCCCCACTTACCACTTTGCAATAAGGTGACGATCTCAATTGAGAAAGTTGAGAATGTAGTTAAAGCACCACAAAAACCTGTGATTACGAAAAGTTTATAGTTCGGACTTAAATCACTATGAGCAAAATAAGCCATCGCAAAACCAATAATAAAGCCACCGACCAAATTAACAGTAACAGTACCCAACGGAATTTGCGGATAAATCGGGTTGAGTTTTAAACCTAAAAACCAACGCAGCCACGCCCCAAGAACTGAACCTAAGGCAATTGAAAGTAAAGGATAATACATAGAACCACCCCTTTAGTAAGATGCTAAAAGAGCAAACAAAAATGATGGGAAACGTGACATGGCGCACTCCAAAAATAAGCAGAGTACGCAATAACCTACGTACCCAGCGCTATAAATACATGAGGGTAACGTAGGCATCATTAGCCAATACGGCGGTTTTTCAAGGGAGGAATGCCATCTCCCTGTTTTAGGTATATTAAATCATCTAAAATTTGATTAAAACATACTTTTTAAATCATGGACGTTCATCGTATTGCGGTAAATCGTCATGGATGCATTCCCACTCTGCCTTTGAAGCAGCAAAAATATGCATAGTCGGTTTTTGGTCTAATGGTGTATCTAGTGTCCCAATTCTTAAACGATACAGTTCAGGCTGAGCATCACGCGAGCTAATAAGCGGTGAACCACATTCGCTACAAAACCAACGGTACACACCATTCACAGCAAATTTTTTGATAAGGCCTTCACCTTGCGTAATTTTAAAATCTGCACTGTTGATAGGAGCATTCGTTGCAAATGCTGTTCCATTGGATTTTCGGCAGCGTTGACAATGGCATTGGATAATATCTCCGATATCGCCTTTAATTTCATAGCGAATACCCTGACATAAACAACTTCCCTGATAGACTGGCGATGCTTGAGACATACGATTCCGGCTCCTATTATTATTGATCGCTCAAAAATAACACTTTTCACATATCAAACATAGCACCGAATTCGTTGTTATTTTTCTAAGAATGAATGCACACCTTCACCAGCTGCTCGTCCCGTAGCAAAGCATGCTGTCAGCAAATATCCTCCTGTAGGAGCATCCCAATCCAGCATTTCGCCACAGCAAAAAACACCTGAAGTTTGTTTCAACTCTAAACTTTCAGTTAATGCATCTTGCTTAACACCACCAGCACAGCTAATCGCTTCTTCAATAGGCCTAAAGCCATCTAACTTAATTTGAAGTGCTTTCATTTTTTGCGCCATCGTCTCTGGTTGACTCCATAGTGCTTTATCAACTACTTCTCTAATTAAGTTAATTTTAGCTGTGTCTAAGCCTGCTTTACGCCAGATATTGGTGAGAGATTGTTTTTTACTAGCCTGTAACTTTTTAACTAACTGTGTAAGCTCTACATCAGGCAATAAATCTAAAAATAGATTTAAGCTTTTTCCTTGTTTTTGTTGTTCTCTTAAGGCACGTCCGAGTTTATAAATGACCCCACTTTCTAAACCGTAGTAAGTAATCACAATATCACCATGAGCAACTTGGCTGGGTTCAACCCACGCATTGATACGCTTTAAAGGCTCACCAAAACAGCTTTCCATAAAAGCTGACCAAGTGTGCAATACCCCTGCATTACTTGCTTGAAAAGGTTCAATACTAGATTGATCCATCCATTGTTGCCAAGCACCATCACTGCCCAATTGAGACCAAGATACAGCCCCACAAGCCAACACGACTGCATCGTATTGCTGGGTAAAGGTTTCAGTATTCTGTTTATTTTGGTTTTCTAAAGTCACTGTTGTACCATGCAAATTAATACAACGATGACGATAAAAGAATTTAACCTGCTGTTCTGCTAAACGTTTTAGCCAAGCACGCAGTAAAGGAGCAGCTTTCATTTCGACAGGGAAAATACGACCGGAACTACCCACATACGAGTCTATTCCTAGACTTTTCATCCAGTTCTGAATCCAGACTGCATCCCATTTTTCAACCCACGGTTTGAGCCATTCTGCATGGTCATAACGCTCAATGAACTGGGGTAATGGTTCAGCATGCGAGATATTTAGCCCTGTTTTACCAGCCATCAAAAACTTACGCGCAGCCGAAGGTTTTTGCTCAAACACATCAATTTCATAAGCATACTGGCTCAGCACCTCCGCGGCCATTAAACCAGCCGGCCCCGCACCAATAATGGCAATCCGCTTATTCGACATGTATTTGCCCTTGTAGCGGTGCAAACTCATCAAAACGAGTGTTATAACCTTCAGGCTTGGTCATAATAAGCTGCTGACAAAGCTCGCCACGCTCTAAATATTTAATTTCAAAATGAGTACGTGCAGAAGTTTGCGCAATTTTTTCTTTTTGGTAAGGCAGCTTCCACACGTTTAATAACTGTTGTTCAGCTTCTTCAATATATTCAGGAATATTACTTGCCAATGTAATCGTTCCACCTGTTTTCAGGCGTGATAACAGGAACTCAAAAAATGGCATGTTCAACCAGCGTTGTGCCGGATTATGAGGTTCTGGGTTCGGATAGAGGATAAAGAAATGTTCTACTTGAGCAGGATATAGAGCATGTACAACCCAAGGTAAAGCATCTGCATGTACAGGCACCAAGTTGTCTCGTGGTTCCAAACCATGCTGCTTTTGCATGGCCAAGAATTTTTCTCTAGTTCGTTCAATTGCATATAACGTGTGCTGAGGATTTTGCCCACTAAATAGCAAAGCATGTTTACCTTTGCCTGCCCCAATTTCCACACAAATCGGAGTATTTTCAATTGGGGTAAAATCGCGAGGCGCTTGCATACGTTGTGCTTGAAATTGACGAATCTGCATAATCACATCAAACTAAATAAAAATCGGCACAAGTCTAACAAGTCACCTGACTTTTGCCTAATCTATTTCTCTTCACTTTGAGGTTACTGCTTTATGCCACGTACATTTCCCTGCCCACGCTGTGGTGAATCAAGTGTTTGGGAAGGTAATGAATTTCGCCCGTTTTGTTCTGAACGTTGCAAACTTATTGATTTAGGCGCTTGGGCAAACGATGAATATAGACTGCCTACCCAAGATGCTCCTCAGCAAGACAAGGGTAGTCAGCATGAAGATGATTATGAGGATTAACCCGCTTTACCTGCGACAAACGGGTTAAATTGTTTTTCATAGCCAATGGTACTCATTGGTCCATGCCCTGAAATAAACTGGGTTTCATCTGGTAAGCTAAAACACTCACGCTGAATTGATTCAATCAGCTGATCATGATTACCACGTGGAAAATCTGTTCTTCCAATTGAGCCTTTAAACAGGACATCGCCAGTCCAGAGTAAACCATGATTCTTGTTATAGAACATGACGTGACCTGGTGTATGTCCTGGTGCAAAACGCACTTCAAACTCATCTTCACCCAGTTTTAGCACTTCACCGCCTTCAAGCCATTGATCGACTTTTACAGGCTGTGGGATTGGAAAACCATAACGTGCCGAAACTTCCTGAATCATATCTAGCCAGAACTGATCTTCTTTATGCGGACCAACAACAGGAACACTCCACTCTTTTGCGAGTTCACCTACAGCCCCTGCGTGATCTAAATGCCCATGAGTAAGCCATAACGCCTTTACTTTTAAACCTAAGGCTTCTACTTCTTTCTTCAAAACAGCAGCATCACCGCCTGCATCAATCAAAACTGCTTCTTTTGTTTCACTGTCCCAAACTAAAGAACAATTTTGAGCAAAAGCAGTAACTGGAACAATTTTGACTTGCAGCATAAAAACCTCTGGCTAAAACGCAATTAACGGTGGGCTAAGGTATGGGTAAGGGCATCAAGATTAGCCTGAACGAAACCTGCAAGCAAATCAATATGCGCTTGATCACTGTTTAAAGCAGGAATGTAAGCATAGCTTCCGCCACCAGCTTGCTGAAATAACTCAGCATTTTGAATAGCGAGCTCTTCAAGCGTTTCCAAGCAGTCAGCAGAAAAAGCTGGGCTTAAGACCTGAACAGACTTAACGCCCTGCTTCGCCCAATCTTGTAAAAGTTGATCAGTATAAGGTTTCACCCATTCTTGTTTGCCAAAACGTGATTGGAAACTAATTGCCCATTCATCATCTTTTAAATGCAAAGCTTCAGCGACTAACTTTGCGGTAATACGACAACGGTCTGCATAAGGGTCGCCTTTGTCTGCATAAGGCTGTGGAATACCGTGAAATGACATCAACAGTTTTTCAGGTTTGCCATGTTGCTCTTGGTAAGCTAAAACACTTTCTGCCAATGCCTGAATAAACATTGGATGTTGATAATAATCTTTAATAATGGTCAGACCCGGCAAATTTCGCTGAGTAGGAATCCACTTAGCAAAAGCATCATATAATGGAGCAGTCGATGTCGCAGAATATTGGGGAAATAAAGGCAGTAAAATGACATGCTCTTGTGGATGAGCCGACAATTTTTCTAAAACTGCATCAATACCCGGATTACCATAAGTCATAGCGGGCAACACAGTTAAATCAAACTGTTTATTTTCACGCTCTAAATAAGCCTGCACACGTTGAGTTTGCTCAAATACAATTTCACGCATTGGTGAATCGCTAGACCATACCGAAGCATAGGCATGCGCTACTCTTTTTGGGCGAAAAGGTAAAACAAACAGATTTAAAATAATCCACCAAATGAATTTTGGAATTTCAATTACACGTGGATCAGATAAAAACTGCTTTAAAAAACGGCGCACTGCTGGGACAGTTGCCTCATCCGGTGTGCCTAAATTCGCTAAAATGACAGTAACTTTCGGTTTTTGTTCAAACGACATGTGTAAATGCCTTTCAGTTCATCTTATGACACTAATGTAACAGCTTTCATGGTCATATCTAAATTGAATCGCTCTAAGCTTTTAATCGAGTACTCCGATGATTCCATTTATAACTGAGCAAGAGCTTTTGGGCTTTGGTCGTTACTTTCCATAAACTATGTTGTTGATCAATCTTGGTTGGAACAATCCATCCTTGTGATTGCATTTGCTTTTTAATACGAAACAGGGCCTTATGATTAATTTGTGCACCTGCCACTGCATGGGCTCTAGGCAACTCTTGGCGAGCGTCTTCTAACCCGTCCTGATTTAAATACTCATTGAGGCAAGTCCCAAAGTTCTCTTCTGGCATGGCTGTCTCAAAATGTTTAGCCAAAATACTTAACAGTTGAGACCAAGTCATTTGTCTCTGGCGCTTAAGCTCTTTAAAGTTGCCATCTTGAAAAGCCTGAATTTGATATTCAAAAGCAAAAACATCTTGCGGTGCCACTTCATTTGCTTGAATTGATGACTCTGATAACTGTTGTTCTAATTGTAAAATTTTACTTTTTAATCGATTAATTTCATCTTCCAAATGATGCGCTTGGCGTGCAGGCACCCAACCTTGTCCCATATATTGTTCAACCATTAAAGGCATATTTAAACGGACAGCAAGTTCTAAATCACGTGGGCTTTTAAAATAAAAAATATGATTCGCTTCATGTAATAACTTTTTTCGGAATGCCAGAAATTTCTCTTTAAGCTGCGGATGGGTCTCTTGTAAATGCATATCACGACTTTCAGGTTGTTCATGCATAAAGACGACAATGGGCTTCGCTCGACTTAACGCATATTCGTACTCTAAAGAAAAATAACTCGCCCCTGAAATTGATTGCTCCCCATACTGACTACCCAGCAGCAAAACAACATAATCCGATTCATCAATTTGCCGACGGGCAAGCGTCGTTGTTAGAGGATTTCTATATTCTAACCCCCAAGCAAAAAATCCCATATTGACTAAAGTTTGGGAAAGAACCATACGCTCAGATTGCATCTCGCGACCTGAGGTTGAAATAAAAATCTGATAGCGTGTATCGAGCATAGCAATACCCTTATCGCCCCATAATCTTGATATGGCCTGAATCAGCCAAGATTATGAACCGCCCCAAATAAGAAAAATAAATATAAAAAAACGCTTTCTTCTGAATGCCTACAATAGAGCTCAACTCAGATTGTGCAGCGTCCATGTCAATTCTTGTGGAATCATATTTTGTAAAACAGGTTGTAATGCATCTGCATTATTACCACTTACATAACATTCAATACGTGCAACATTCTGACGCATTTGGTCACATAATAACTCATTTTTTATTAAAATACGGGCTGTTTGTCGGGCAACTGCCAATCCCGAATCAACCAGTGTGAATTGGTTATCAAAAAGATGATGAATGGCTTCATTTAAAAAAGGATAGTGCGTACAACCAAGTACCAAATAGTCCGCGCCTTGCTCAACTGCAGGTTGTAAAACTTCTCTTAATGCATTTAAACAAGCAGGGCTCATTTGCTGCCCTGCTTCTACACAAGGGACAAGCTCTAAACTCGTTAGAGTCATCACTTTAACACCTGCCGGAACAGCAAACTTTTCGACAACATCTTTAATGAGTTGTCCACGAAAAGTAGCTGGTGTTGCCAATACTGCAACCACTTTAGAACGAGTTTGTAATACGGCAGGTTTTAGTGCCGGTACCAAGCCAACAATCGGGAAGTGTTCGCCATAATGTTCTCGTAAATGATCAAGGCTAAATGCGGAAGCCGTATTACAAGCTACGACCGCAATTTTACAGCCCTGACGATATAACCAGTCGACGGCACGAGCCGTGAGTTCCCTGATTTCTTCATCAGAGCGAGGACCATACGGAACATAGGCTGTATCTGCATAATACACAATACGTTCGTTTGGCAAATATTTGGCAATTTCTGCTGCAACTGACATACCTCCAATACCTGAATCAAAAATACCAATTGGGGCATCTGCTAATGCTTTAGGCATAGGTTCTAATTCAGTAAATAAAGGCTGTATGGCTGTCATGGCAGTACTAGAGAGTGTCGGAAAATTTCACTCTATAAAGCTTAAACCTCAAGTGCCTAATTGCAAGTGCAAATTACCACTTTTTAACTGCAAAATGGTTTCGCCTTTATCATTTTCGACCAGTGTTCCATAGTTCACGAGATGATAGAAAGCCTGACGTTGAATAAGCGCATTAATACCAAATCGAACATGGACATAAGGGCGCAACTCCCCTGCATATTCCCGCATAAAAATCGGGTGTTCTGCATCAACTAAAATCACATCTTGATTGGTCGTCGTCAGTTGTAGAAACTCATCACCTGAAATTTCAATCTGATCTACCTGATTGACTAATAAAGGTTCATCTTCAACTTCGATTTCAATTTGTTCTACAGGGGTTTTCAGGTAGAATTTACCCTCTTCTTTCCATAGGACTTTGGTAAACAAATCCAATAGGGCTTGGCGCTTGATTAATTGACCTTCGTGCCACCATTCTCCATTGGCTTTCACCGTTAAATCCATTTTACCGCAATGCTTTGGATGCCATTGCTCTAAAGGTGGGATTGACCTTTTGTGACTTTGCTGTACACCTTTTAAGTATTGTGCAATGTTCATTAAGTTTTTATCATCAGATAACGGTATTTTTCCCATATCCGATGGGGAATTATTTTGATTTACCATAGTTTATGCCTTGCTGACGAAAAAATATGACGACTCAGCCAATTGGCTAGATCATGGTTTAAAACTATACTAGCCCAAACGATAAAAGGCACAATAGCATATTTGCGCCTATGGATTAAAACACTCACGGCAGCACCGGATGATCTGACATTACGGTTGCCACCTTTAAGTATTGAGGAGTCCTACATGGAACACATCGAACGTGAATCGATGGAGTTTGACGTTGTCATCGTAGGTGCAGGACCTGCAGGTCTATCTGCTGCGATTAAGATCCGTCAATTAGCGATTGAAAATAACTTACCCGATCTTTCAGTTTGTGTAGTTGAAAAAGGCTCTGAAGTAGGTGCGCATATCTTATCTGGTGCTGTACTTGAACCGCGTGCTATTAATGAACTTTTCCCGAACTGGAAAGAAGAAGGTGCGCCTCTTAATGTACCTGTAACTGAAGACAAAACATTCTTCTTGCTTTCAGAAACTACTTCTAAAGAAGCACCTCACTGGATGGTTCCTAAAACCATGCACAATGACGGGAACTATGTTATCTCGCTAGGTAACGTTGTTCGCTGGTTAGGTCAAAAAGCTGAAGAATTAGAAGTTTCTATCTTCCCTGGCTTTGCTGCATCTGAAGTGCTTTACCATGAAGACGGTACTGTAAAAGGTATTCAAACTGGTGACATGGGTATTGGTAAAGATGGCGAGCCTACACATAACTTTACTCCGGGTTATGAACTTCACGCTAAATACACTCTCTTTGCTGAAGGCTGCCGTGGCCACTTAGGTAAACGCCTAATTGCAAAATATAATCTTGATAAAGATGCAGATCCACAACATTACGGGATCGGGATTAAAGAACTTTGGGAAATTGACCCAGCAAAACATAAACCGGGTCTAGTGATGCACGGTGCTGGTTGGCCATTGTCTGAAACTGGTTCTTCTGGTGGTTGGTGGTTATACCACGCTGAAAACAACCAAGTGACTTTGGGTATGATTGTGGACTTGTCTTATGAAAATCCACACATGTACCCATTCATGGAAATGCAGCGCTGGAAAACTCACCCACTCATCAAACAGTATTTAGAAGGTGGTAAACGTATTTCTTACGGCGCACGTGCTGTAGTGAAAGGCGGTTTCAACTCTTTACCTAAATTGACTTTCCCGGGTGGTTGCTTAATTGGTGATGATGCAGGTTTCTTAAACTTTGCGAAAATCAAAGGCTCACACACTGCCATGAAATCAGGCATGTTATGTGGTGAAGCTGTATTTGAAGCAATTGCTGCCGGAGTTGAAAAAGGTGGTGATCTTGCGGTTGCTCGTGTAACCGAAGGCGAAGATTTATTCGTTAAAGAATTAACTTCTTACACAGACAAATTTAACAACAGCTGGTTAAAAGAAGAGCTTTATAACGCTCGTAACTTTGGCCCTGCAATGCATAAGTTTGGGCAATGGATTGGTGGTGCATTTAACTTTATTGACCAAAACGTCTTTAAAGTGCCATTCACTTTACATGACTTGAAACAAGACTTCGCTGTATTGAAAACTGTTGATGCAACGAGCTTCAAGCCAACCTATCCAAAACCAGATGGCAAACTGACATTTGACCGTTTATCTTCTGTGTTTATCTCAAACACTGTACACGAAGAAAACCAGCCAGCTCACTTGAAGCTTACTGATCCTTCAATTCCAGTGAACGTAAACTTACCAAAATGGGATGAGCCTGCTCAGCGCTATTGTCCTGCTGGTGTTTACGAAATCATGGAAAATGATGACGGCTCTAAACACTTCCAGATTAACGCAGCGAACTGTGTTCACTGTAAGACCTGTGATATTAAAGACCCATCTCAAAATATTACTTGGGTAACACCTGAGGGTGGCGGTGGTCCGAATTACCCTAACATGTAATTCCTTGCGCCGCTTTAGCTGCGGCTCATATCCTAAGGTGTAACAAAAAGCCCCGATTATTCGGGGCTTTTTTATTGGAATCCCCTTATTCAAAAGGAGGGATTTTTGCTACGTTTAAATTAAGATTCCTTTTGTAGAAAATAAATGTGCCTAATAAAAATAAGCCGAGAAAACCAAAGTTTCGCGCTAAATCGAAGTACCAAACTGATTTACCAAATAATAAATCGAGAATTAGTAAAAACCCCATAAACCTTGTGTGTAAGATCAAACTCATTTTAACTTTAGGTACAGGAGCAAAATGTGTATTGCTATAACCTAATATAACTGAACCAAGAGTGATCAAAATAAATAGAATTAAGATAGTGATATTCTCGGATAACCAAGAAACTTCAATACGTAACAAACCTGCAATACAGAAAAACCAAAGACAGATAATTAAACTCTGTTTTACAAAATAATCATTCACTTTATAAAGGCATCTAAATATTTAGTTTTTAGAATTATATAACGATTCTTATTTGAAAAATATTATCATTTTAAATTAAAAATTAATTTCTAATAGAGCTTCTAATATGTGTGGGTAGAAGCTCTATTCTATTTTTTTGTTGTTCTATCCTTTTTGTACCAGATAACGGTATTCTTTATGGTTCTGCTCATCTAGAACTTCTTCTTTTAATAGGAGTTCATGTCCCAAATGCATACAAAACTTAGGGATATCCCAAGAAGTCGAAGGGTCAGTCGCCAACACTTCAACAACATCTCCTGATTTTGCTTTGCGAATCGCCTGATGCAGCATCATGACAGGTTCCGGACAACGTAAACCACGCGTATTAAGTTGTACAGTAGGTGAAATAGGTTGTTCTGACATAACAAACTCGAACAAATAGAATTTTCACATTTTAGCATAAACCCATCACTGTCTTATGAACTGTAACTGGTGTTTACATAACAATATGTGTTTTGTCTTTTACTTTGTTTTATAGATGCATAAGGGCTTTTTCTTCGGTATGATCAGTGTATTCATTTGATACATTGAGTCTTTAGGAAAGATCATGCAAGAGGAACCGAGTCCGTCGTGGGGAATGCGAGGCTTACGAAAGTGGTTAGGTACAGCGCCAGAAACCCGAGATGAATTATTAAAACTAGTCCAAAATTCACGTCGTTTTTTAGAACCTGATACTGTTGCCATGCTTGAAGGTGTTCTTGACCTTCCTGCTACAAAAATTCGTGAAGTCATGACGCCACGAACAGCAATGATCAGTATGCAAGAAGATGATCAGTTACTTGATATTCTTCACGTATTGGTTGAGTCTGCTCACTCACGTTTTCCAGTTTTCTCAGCTGACCAACCTGATAATGTTGTTGGTATTTTACTGGCAAAAGATTTACTACCATTTTTGACTGAACCAAATACTAAATTAGATATTGGCTCGCTCATGCGTCAGCCATTATTTGTGCCTGAAAGTGCACGTTCAGATCAAGTTCTTCGTATGCTTAAGCATACCCAGACCCATATCGCGATTGTGATTGATGAATATGGATCAACAGCGGGACTGGTTACGCTTGAAGATATTCTTGAAGAGATCGTTGGTGAAATTGAAGACGAACATGATACTGCGGATGAAGATGCACAGTACATCGTTCCAGATAACGACCATACGATAGCGAATGCATGGATGGTGCAGGCACTTACACCAATTGAACATTTCAACACTGTTTTAGATGCTGATTTTTCTGACGATGAAGTAGAAACTGTCGGCGGTTTATTGCTTCAAGAAATTGGTCTAGTTAGTGATTTACAAGGTCAGACTGTTGAGCTTGGAAATTGGTTATTTACGATTGTTGAAGCAGATGCCCGCACTATTCATCTGATTCGAGCTGTACGTCAATGAGAGCATACTTTGAAAAGCTGTTAGATTCTTCGCAACAACAAAAACAGCTTCCTTTAATTTTTCCATTGCTCATTGCTTTATTTTCAGGTGCCGTGTTCAGTTTTGCACTGGCACCTTATTATTGGTGGTGGCTGGCAATTTTGTCTCCTGCCCTACTCTATGCGACATTGCATAACCGCTCAGCCAAACAAGCATTTGCAATTGGCTGGAGTTATGGTTTTGGTTTATGGTTTGTAGGGGCTTTCTGGCTCTATACGTCGATCCATGTATATGGCGATACCAATGCTTTTCTAAGCGTATGTATGATTGCGGTTATGGCCCTTGTAATGGGCTTATTTACAGCATTTCAGACATGGGTTTATCGACGCTTCTTCCCTGAAACACCACTGACTTTCGCCCCTCTCTGGATTATTTTTGAGTGGGCTAAAACTTGGGTATTTACCGGTTTCCCTTGGCTGTTTGTAGGTTACGCTTTTACTGAACGTTTACTCGATGGTTATGCGCCGCTATTTGGTATTTATGCAATTTCCTTCGTAGTCATTGTATTGGCGTGTGCTTTAGTTGAAGTTCTACGTAAGCGTATTTTCTGGGTTATCCCTTCTACCCTATTGGTTTTGGGTGCCTGGGGAGCATCATATATTCAGTTTGTACAACCTAAAGCGGCTAAACCGCTTAGCGTTTCGCTCATTCAAGGTAACATTCCACAAGATTTAAAATGGCTAACCGAATATCAAGTTAGAACATTAGAAATTTATGCTGGTTTGACTCAATCTGAATGGGGCCGTGACCTCATTGTATGGCCTGAGTCTTCAATTCCGCTCTTCCAAACCGACATTGAACCGTTTTTGGATGCAATGGATGCACAAGCTAAAAAGAACCATACCGCTTGGGTAACTGGCATACCTTATTGGGATGTAGCGAAATCGCATCAAGTCGGAAGTCCACTGTATTACAACAGTATTATGGCTTCTGGCAGCGATTCAAGCGGCCTTTATAAAAAGCAGCGTCTCGTACCTTTTGGTGAATATATTCCGCTGTCAGGTTTGCTTTCTTGGGTTTTACCAGCCATGCAAAATGATATTAGCATGAGCGGTTTTACACGTGGTGAGAGTGATCAGAAACCACTTTTAATTAAAGGGCACGCGCTTGCGGCTGCAATTTGTTATGAAGTGGCATATCCGAACCTGACACGTCGTAATGCAGAAGACAGCGACTTTTTGGTGACTGTATCTAACGATGCTTGGTTTACTGGAACAGCTGGCCCATGGCAACATTTACAAATGGTGCAGATGCGTGCGAAAGAAAATGGTCGCTGGTTTATTCGTGCAACCAACACAGGTGTAACAGCGTTTATTGATCAAAATGGCCATATCACTGAACAAGCACCGATTGATAAAGAGTTTGTCTTGAGAGGCGATTTACCAGCCATGCAAGGTCAAACTCTCTATAACCGTCTAGGTGATTATCCAATTTTAGGATTTGCAGTATTACTGCTGGTTTTAGGTTGGATCTATCGTCCACGTAAAGTAGACGTGTCTTACAAATCACGTCGCTAAATTATAATAACTTTGTACCCAGAGGCACTTCAAACTCTGGGATACAAAGTGCTACATCCCCATCAGCATTATGAAACCCTGTTACCAAACATTCCGATTGGATAGGACCAATTTGTTTCTTAGGGAAATTCACTACCGCAACAACTAATTTACCAATCAAATCCTGCGGTTGATAAAGTTTTGTAATCTGTGCACTCGATTTACGTACACCCAATTCTTCACCAAAATCTACATGCAAAATATAGGCAGGTTTACGCGCCTTTTCAAAAACCTCAGCTTGAATAATTTTACCAACGCGCAGTTCTACTTTTAAAAAGTCATTCCACTCGATTTGTTCCATTTCATATTTCTCATCTTCTTAAATTGCTGATTTGAAGCATATAATATGTACAAATGAAGAAACACCCTGTTTTAAGTCCAGTTAAAAAATAAAACGTAGATGTGAGTCTACGTTTTATTTAAAAATTCGGTTTTAAAATAAGATTAAAAAGCAATCGATAATTGCAAAGATAAATAACCAACTAAACTCGATAAAAAAACCATCGGCACATAACGATAAGCTTTAAAAAGCAATTGTTCGTATTTAGAAGCCATCTGTTTAGTTTGCCATACACTCGTTTTTAATGCGGTAAAGAAGCTCACCATTAACCAAGCGCTTACAATACTTAAGGCAAAGAAACCAATCATGATTTGGCTACTTCCCTCAGTACTCAACCATAGCTTTAATGAAACTTCAGCAATGGGTAATAATGCTAAAATCAATAGGACAGATTTAAGCATCGCCCAATGAAACTGATTCAGCTCATCAAGTACGAGAAATGCTTTCATTTAATCTCTCCCATTCATTGAATAAAGTGCTTTTTATTTATTATGCAAAGCTTTTATTTAAATATATAGCTTATTTTCTCTTATATTTTAACTTTCTTGTAACTATTAAATATGGGAATAATTCTTATTTTAAATCTCAAATCTAGATATTAACTTTTTTACTTTATTTTCAATGCATTATTATATTTTTATGATTAAGAAAGATTATCAATTCGGATTATCGTTTTATCTTATTAACCGAATCGATAATCTCTCTTACATTTTAATTAAGGCTGATAATAAATATCGGCATCGTTGCCTTCACCGCCTTCTTTACCATCTGCACCAAATGAATATAGGTCAAAAGGATGGCCGTCTTTTCCAGGTACGACATATTGGATATCATTTTTCCAGCTGTCTTTAGGATAACCACCTTTCACATAACCACCCGGCATCCAGTTTTTTGCTGTAGCAGGTTGATTAATAAGCGCATCTAAACCACCTTCTTGCATGGTTGGGAAATGCCCATTATCGAGCTTGTATTGATCTAAGGCACCCGCAACCCCTTTCAAGGTAATTTGAGTCGTATCAATTTTAGCTTTTTCACTACGGCCCATGACGTTCGGTACGATTAAAGCAGCCAACACGCCTAAGATTACAATCACGACCATAACTTCAATAAGGGTAAAGCCTGAGACACGTTTCATTCGAGCACGGCTCGAACGTGTCGCAAGTCCGAAAGCACTTGAAGAGCAAACATCTGATACAGAGCTATGCTCGGAATGGCACGTTGGTTCAAACTGATTTGAAACCACAGATTCATTATGTTGTTTCATCGCTGTTTCGCTTTGAATATTTTTTACTTTCATCATTATCTCTAATATCAAAGTTATTAAATCATATTGTTCATATTTACGATTGGCAGCATAACCGCAATTACAATAACCAGTACGATGCTTGCCATTAACACCAGCATAAGCGGTTCAAGTAATGCCAATAAGGTTGAGATAAATGTCGTCACCTCGCGGTCTTGCATGGTCGACGCACGTTCAAGCATACGGTCAAGCTCACCTGATGCCTCACCACTTCGAATCATTTGTACCATCATTGGTGGGAAATAACCACTGCGCTCCAGTTGCGTACCGAGGTTACCACCTTCGGTAACACGCTCAGCCGCTTGGGAAATTGAATCACGGATGACCCAGTTATTGGTCACAGCAGCACCAATCTTTAAGGCATCTACCAATGGCACGCCTGAACGAGTCAAAATAGATAAAGTACTGGCAAAGCGCGCAGCATTAATACCACGGGATAGTTTACCGAATAATGGCAATTTGAGTGTTAATCGATCAAAAGCATAATGTCCCGCAGTAGTTTTTAAAAACCGCACAAAAGCCACCACCCCTACAATTGCAAAAAGAATAATAAATACCCATGCATGACGGATAAAATCACTCGCTTTCATTAAAGCAACTGTAATCCATGGTAAGGCATCTTTGCTTTGATCGAAGGTTTTTACAATCTCTGGGACCACATAAGTCATTAATCCCATCACAATACCGAAAGACATCAGCATTAAAATGATTGGGTAAATCATGGCACCTTGAACTTTCTTTTGCATGGCAAAACGGTTCTCGGTGTAGTCTGATAGCTGATCTAAAATGAGATCTAAGTGTCCTGAACGCTCACCTGCGGCAACAGTAGCAATATAAAGGTCAGGAAAACGCCCGGACTGTTGCATCCCTTGTGCAAGTGAATGTCCTTCCAATACCTTTGAACGAACTGAGAGTAAAAGATTTTGCACATGTGCTTTTTCACTTTGTCTGCTCACGGCGCGGAGGGCTTCTTCTAAAGGAATTGCAGCAGCAACCAAAACCGAAAGCTGTCTGGTCATGAGCGCCAAATCGTAAGCACTAAACTTTTTTTGGAATAATCCGTGGCTTTGATGCTTATCTTTTTGTTCAACCGGGTCAACGCTAATCGGAGTCCATGCTTTATCGCGTAATTGTTGGCGAATCTGACGTGCCGAGTCTCCTTCAAGCACCCCCTTTTGCTGCTTCCCTGAAGCATCAATAGCAGTAAATTGATATGCAGGCATGGTAATGTTCTAATTTTCCAAAAATAATAGTCGCTGCTGTTGCATCTATGCTACGCAATCATTCATATTCATTCTATAGCCTGTGTAGAATACCCAAGTCCTCTTCACGACGCTATGCCGTTTTTTAAAATTGACGAAATGAGCCTCTATGACCATAACGCCAAAGCCTGATTCAGTTGTTTATCGTGTGCGTGTTGCCGTACCTGTGCATCTGTACGACACTTTTGACTATACACTCACCAAAGCACAATATGAATGGGCTCAAGTAGGTTCACGCGTCGCAATTTCATTTGGACGGCAAAACCTGATTGGTATCATTACTGAAAAAGTTGACCTACAAGAATCATTTACAGGTCACTTTCAGCTTAAGGCCATTTCTGAACTTTTAGATGATGAGCCTATTTTAGATGAACAAGTTTTAAATTTATTGACATGGTCAGCACAATATTACCAATTTCCAATTGGTGAGGTGATGCAGACTGCTTTACCTGCGTTATTGCGTCAGGGCAAACCCATGGATGTTTTATTTCATCTATGGAAAATCATTCCATGTGACAATGCCGAAGCTTTACTAAAACGTTCAATCAAACAGCAAGATGCTTATCAAATTTTAAAATTACATCCTGCCGGAACCACTGAAAATATTCTCAATTTAAGTGGTGTAGAAACTGCAACACTTAAAGCACTACAAAAGAAAGGTCTCGTAGACTGTACGCTTGAGCCTCATGACTTTAGTCCATCCCCTGTGCAATTGGCGCAAATGCCACTCACGCTCAATGAAGACCAAAAGAAGGCCACCCAGCACGTCCTTAATGCACAGCATCAATATCAAGCCTTTTTATTAGATGGTTTAACGGGAAGTGGTAAAACTGAAGTTTATTTGCACATCATGCATGAGGTGTTAAAGCAAGGTAAGCAAGTATTAGTCTTAGTTCCTGAAATTGGTTTAACCCCTCAAACTATTTCGCGCTTTAAGTCTCGTTTTAACTGCGACATTGCTTTATTACATTCGGGGTTAAATGACTCTAAACGCCTACAGGCATGGCAACAAGCACAGACTGGAAAGGCCTCTATTATTTTAGGAACACGTTCAGCCATTTATACCCCGCTGCCACGTTTGGGCCTGATCATTTTAGATGAAGAACACGACCTGTCTTATAAACAACAAGAAGGTTTCCGTTACCATGCTCGTGATGTCGCGCTTTATCGAGGACATTTACAAGGCTGTCCTGTTCTTTTAGGTTCGGCAACCCCAAGCATTGACAGTTATCACTTAGTCGAAACTGGCAAGTTAACTGCGCTTCAGCTGAACCAACGTGCAGGCCATGCGCTTTTACCAAAAATGCATTTGATTGATCTTAAAATTGTCAAAAAACAGCATGGTATTAGTCAGCCTTTAATCGAACAGATTAAAAATACCCTGGCAAGAAAAGAACAAGTTTTAATTTTTTTAAACCGACGTGGTTATGCACCTGTTCTGGTCTGTGAAAGTTGTGGTTGGCAAGCGAATTGTCCACATTGTGATGCGCATTTTACGTTGCACACCCAGCCTTATTCTTACTTACATTGTCACCACTGCGGCACAGTTCATCGCTTGCCAGACCAATGCCCTGAGTGTCAGCAAAAGAGTCTCAAAACTTTAGGTGCTGGCACAGCCAAGGTTGAAGAGCATTTACAAGAATTATTTCCAGATCATGATGTGATTCGGGTCGATCGTGACAGCACCAGCCGAGTCGGTAGCTGGCAAAAAATTTATGATCGCATTCAACAAAATAAACCTTCGATTTTGCTCGGTACGCAAATGTTGGCAAAAGGTCACCATTTTCCGCATGTGACCTTGGTTGCTATTTTAGACATCGATGCAGGTTTATTGAGTGTCGATATTCGAGCGCCAGAGCGTACTGCTCAGTTGATTGTACAAGTGGCTGGTCGTGCAGGTCGTGGAGAGCATAAGGGGCATGTTTATTTACAGACTTTAAGGCCAGATCACCCTTTATTGACCACACTTATTGAAAAAGATTATCGGGCAGTCGCGAAACAAACATTGGCTGAGCGTAAAGTTGCATTACTGCCGCCTTATCGCTATGCCGTACTTATACGCGCTGAATCGAAAGATCGCGACTATACCTTGCATTTTTTAAATGAAGCTGCCGAGCAACTTCGCCAAATAGCAGGTGGTATTGTTGATATCTGGGGGCCAATTCCAGCACCAATGGAACGTAAAGCGGGACGTTACCGCGCACATATGGTGATTTTGTCTGCTGACCGCGCTCGTCTGCATTTTTACTTAAGACAATGGTGGGCTCAATTGGTTCATGCGCCAAGACAGCATCAACTCAGACTCTCAATTGATGTTGACCCGCAAGAATTTAGTTAGATGATTTGAATATCATGGTGTGAAGAACACTTTTTCCCTTTACACTTAAAAAAGATCAATACATTCGGGGCAATGAATGTCATTCCTACTGCAAGCAACTATTTTTCTTGGAGCATCTCTGATTTTAGTCCCTTTGGGCAAACGCCTAGGGATTGCAACAGTTTTAGGTTATTTATTTACGGGCATACTTCTTGGCCCGAGTGTGTTAAATATTGCCCATGACCCTGAGGCCATTATGGAGTTGGCTGAATTTGGGGTCATTTTACTTATGTTCCTGATTGGTCTAGAGCTCCGCCCGCAACGTTTGTGGGAAATGCGTGACTCTATATTTGTGATGGGAAGTTTACAAGTCGTGATTACGGGCATAATTCTCATGCTCACCGTATTGCTGCTATTTCAACAACACCTCGCTGCCAGCTTTGTGATTGGTTTTGCGCTTGCGCTGTCTTCTACGGCCTTTGTATTACAGCTTCTGACTGAGAAACAACAGCTCAATACCACCTACGGTCAGCAATCGTTTTCAATTTTGCTTTTTCAAGACATTGCAGCAATTCCATTACTTGCGGTAATTCCTCTTCTGGCAGGAACCGAATCTACCCATCATGGTATTGCTTATTTTGCAGCCATCATCGCGACTTTTACCGGCTTGTTCCTATTTAGCCGTTATGTCATGCGCCCATTTTTCCGTTTTGTCGCCAAGAGTGGTGCGACTGAACTGATTACGGCTGTAGGGTTATTTATTATTCTTGCCGTTGTGTTACTGATGGACACTTTAGGCATTAGTACAACATTAGGTGCTTTTCTTACCGGAGTCCTTTTAGCGGACTCAGAATTCCGTCATGAGCTTGAAGCGAGTATTGCCCCGTTTAAAGGGCTATTACTTGGCTTATTCTTTATGACAGTAGGCATGACGACACAATTGTCGTTACTGATTGAAATGCCGTGGCTCATTATTGGTGGAGCAATCGGCCTACTCGTCATCAAAACCCTCGTTTTAACTGCCATTGCCCGCTATAAAAAGTACAGTTGGAACAATAGCTTGTTACTCGGGACTTGCTTGGCTCAAGGCGGTGAATTCGCTTTTGTAATTTTGAGCCTAGCAAAAAGTGAAAAGATTTTAACGGATGCCTTATTAGAGCCTGTCACGTTGATTGTGACCTTATCAATGGTCCTTACCCCAGTAATTTACTGGATTATGGCCTGTAAAATCATTCCCCTTTTTCATAAAGAATTGCCACCTGAATATGATGAGATTCCTCAGCAAGATAATCCAATTATCATTGCCGGTTTTGGGCGCTTTGGTCAAATTATTGCGCGTATTGCCCGCTTACAGCATTTAGGCTTTACTGCCATCGACAACAATCTTCATCAAGTGGACTTTGTTCGACGTTACGGTGGCAAGCTCTATTATGGTGATGTCACTCAGCCTGACTTACTTCGCTCAGCAGGGATTGAAAAAGCGAAAGTATTTATTTTAGCAATTGATGATGTCGAAGATTCTATGAATGTCGCACGTCATCTTAGATTGAACTATCCAAACCTAAAATTACTGGCTCGTGCCCGTGACCGCCACCATGTGCACCTATTAAGAGACTTAGGTGTTGAACATATTTGGCGTGAAACCTATTTATCATCATTAGGTATGGCTTATCGTGCTTTACGCGAACTCGGTATTTCCGATGAACAAGCTTATAACAATATCGAAATCTTTCGGGATTATGATGAGAAATTACTCATACAGCAGCAAAGCATTTATACCGATGAACAAAAGGTTTTTGAAACCCATCGTAATGCTCTGGCAGAACTTGAACACCTATTTGAAAGCGATGCACAACAAGCCACATCGAAGCACGACGTTAACTTAAAGCGTCATTTACAACCAAATCGTATCGACATTACACGAGATCACGAAGAATAACTTGAGATTTCGCAAAATGGCTATATTAAGGACTTATTCACATTGCCTAAATGATTGCGACAATCGGTACAAGAGTTGCCGTTGTCCTGCTTGCAGCTTCGCTGCATTCCCTAAGCCTGATTAAACCGAAATTGTTATAATCTGCTTAGGGCCCTGGAGAATATTATGTCTGATTTACGCCAACGCTTTTATATAGAGGACTTTCCTGTTCGCGGTGAAGTGGTTCATCTAGAAGAAGCATTAAAAACTATTTTAGCTCAACGCGACTACATGCCTGCGGTTCAAATTCTATTAGGCGAGATGTTGAGCGCTACAGCATTACTTGCGAGTACTTTAAAAATCAAAGGTCGTATCAGCTTGCAAATCCAGGCTAACGGCTCTTTCAAATGGGCTATGGCAGAATGTAACCATTTAGGCGAAGTTCGTGCTTTAGCAGACTACGAAACAGATCCACGTTTTGGTGAAGCAACAGATAGCAGCACTGTTTTAGCGGCTTTGGTTAACCCTGTTTTATTTATTAACATCGAACCTGAGCATGGTGAGCGTTATCAAGGGATTGTACCTCTTGATCAAGCAAATTTAGCAGGCTGTTTAATGCAGTACTATGACTTGTCTGCACAAATTCCAACCCGAATTGTACTGGCAAGCACCGCACAGCGCTCAGGTGGTTTGCTCATTCAGTTATTACCTCGTCATGATGAGGAAGAGCAAAAACTGGTTGATGAAGATTTATGGCCACGTTTAACCATGCTAACTGAAACGCTTAAATCAGAAGAACTGACAGAGCTTTCAGCAAATGAGATTTTGTATCGTCTTTATAACGAAGAAGAAGTACGTTTACCAGAAGTTGAACACTTAAAATTTGGTTGTACTTGTTCTAAAGAACGCTGTGCCAAAGCCCTCATTCAAATTGGTGTTGATGCTGTTCATGAAACATTGGAAGCACAAAACCCGATTCAAATGGATTGCCAGTTCTGTAACACCCGTTATGAGTTCACTGCTGAAGAAGCACTGGGTCTGTTTGGTGAACATTTGAGTTAATCACCTACTTCATAAAAAGGCGGGCAATCCGCCTTTTTATTTATCTATAATTTTTTTGATGATAATTTTCAGCATGTTATTTTAAATCAGTTAATATGAGCTTACTTGATAACCCAATAAATAAGATGCTTATATCTCATGAATTATTTTGATTATCTTCTCTTTATTTTTAGTGTCATTATTATGATTGCGACCCCTGGTCCTGTCATGATTTTAGTGGCTAGTGCCGGACTTAAAGGTGGTTATAAAAAAGCACTGGAAACCATTTTTGGTACAAACCTTGCCTCTCTCGTTTTAATTTTTATTTCAGTACTCGTACTTAAAGGCGTATTGAGTATTAATGAAAATTATTTAAATATTATTCGTGTTTTAGGCTGCCTATATATTGGTTATTTGGGTTTTAGTATTCTCAAAGAAGTCATTCAAGCTCCTCATCCTGAAGCAATTCAAACCGTTTCTGCTCAAAATGGCGGTTTTAAAAAAGGCTTTTTAGTGGGTATTTCAAACCCTAAAGATATTATTTTCTTTTCAGCTTTCTTTCCGCAGTTTGTTTCTATTTCACCTCATCTAGATTTAAGTCTAACTATTCTTACGCTGACATGGATAGTTTTAGACTTTTTAACGCTATCTTTAGTCTATATATTTTTCCGCCGCCTCTCGAACAGCCATTTATACCCGAAAATACTCGGTTTATGCGGTCTATTACTGTTAGTTATTGCCGTTTACGGTTTATATCAGACATTCATTTAAACAATGAGAGGCATAACTCCCACAGTTCGATGTCTCTTTTATTTTGCTCGCCTTATTTCGCACGAGAACAACTCTTATACAATCTAGCTCATTGAAAGCTTTAAAAATCGTTTCATAATGAAATAAACAACACCATCGTGATAAAACATTATGGCCAAAAATTACTATGAAGAATTAGGGGTTAAACGAGAAGCCTCAGCTGATGAAATTAAAAAAGCGTATCGGAAATTAGCTCGTAAATATCATCCCGACATCAGCAAAGAAAAAGATGCAGAAGAAAAGATGCAGGCAATTAATGTTGCCTACGACACCTTAAGCAACCCAGAGAAAAAAGCTGAATACGACCAAATATTAGACCACCCACAAGGTTTTAATGGTTTTGGTCAAGGGGCAGCTCAAGGTGGTTTCGATGGTGCCAGATTTTATCGTCAAGGTTTTACAGGCGGCGAGCAAGCAGACTTTAGTGGCTTTGAAGACTTATTTGGACGCTTTGGTGCAGGCTTTGGCGGTGGACAACAGCAATATCAAAGACAACAACGTAGTTATCGAGGTGAAGACCAGCATGCCAGCATAGAGGTCGATCTTGATATTGCTTACCATGGATCAACACAACATATCACACTGCAAATTCCAACCATTAATGCCTATGGTGAACCAGAGGTACAACGAAAAACCTTACAGGTAAAAATACCTAAAGGCATGAAAGAAGGACAGCAAATTCGCCTAAGTGGACAAGGACAAAGTGGTATTAATGGTGGTGCCAACGGCGATCTTTATATCGAGATTCAATATAAAGATACAGATCGTGTGCATGTCGAAGGCAGTGATGTATATTTGACTGTAGATGTAGCGCCATGGGAAGCCGCATTAGGGCAAGGCATTGAAGTAAAAACACCTGCAGGACCTTTACACGTCAATTTACCTAAAAATGCAAAACAAGGACAACAGCTACGTTTAAAAGACAAAGGGATACCAAATAAAACGCCAGGCCATCTTTATTTAATTTTAAATATTGTATTCCCACCGGCGCATTCTGAAAAAGAAAAAGAAGCCTATCAGCAATTGGCAGAAGCCTTTGCTTCATTCGAACCACGTTCATCTCATTAGGGAGCAAGATCATGACAACCATCCATTATCGAGAAATTGTATGTGACGGCCACACCTTTAGTGCTGAAGTCGTTGATGAACAATGTACATTTGACTTGCAACAGTTTGCTCAAGCCTGTGGTCAAAGCCCAGACTGGATTCTCCAGCTCATTGAGTACGATATTTTAGCGATTGATACACCACCTGAAAAACATCAATTCATGGGTGAAGATGTTATTCGCGCTCGTAAAGCGTATCGTTTGCAACGTGACTTTGACGCAAGCCTTGCAGCTGTTGCGGTGATGTTAGATTTGATCGATGAAGTGCAACAACTTAGAAAACAGTTGAAGCATTTTCATTGAGGAATAGCATTAATACAGCATAAAACCCTAGTTGAAATCTGATAGTCGGGAAAGCCATCTGCAACCTGCGTGGTATCAATCAGATAATGGTTTTGTAATACTGTTATTTAAAAATAGGTATTGAACAGGTTTTGCAGATGGTAATGGTTTTGCCTACTTTTGCCGAAACAAAAGTAGGTCGAACCGAAGGTTCATGACTATATTAAATAACAAGTCAGCAAGACCCCGTCGTGCAGAAATAAAAATTTACTTCAACCGAGTAATCTTCTCCACTTCCTTCAAAGTCTGCTTAATCGGTTCATATTCCAAAAACCAGAACAAATTCATACGATCTTGTCGGTGCTGCTGCGCCAGTAAATCAATCACACTTTTTTCACCACGCCCCACCAAATGCTGCCGATAAAAATAGTAGAGCAATAAAATGGTACTGAGCAGCATGACACCAAGCATAATCCAAAAACCTACTGGTGATTTAAGCCCTGGAATAAACTCAAAATTCATTCCATAAATACCCGTTAAAAGCGTAAGCGGCGCAAACACAGCAGTAATAATGGCAAGAATACGCATGTTCTCATTGGTCTGGTTAGCAATTGCCGAGAAATGCAAATCTATTGCCGATTGAATCGCACTACGTAAACGCAAGGTATGTTTTTGAATACGTTCAACATGACTCATTAAATCGTTTAAACGCACCAATAAAAGGTCTTGAGAACTATGCGTCTTCTCTCCAATAACATGATGATAGTTTTCTACAATTTCATCACGAAACTCTTGTAAGGTTTCAATTTGTTCTTCACATAAATTTTCGACCTGCTGAAAGGCCATATTTTCATGAAACAGTTGATGCCACTGTTTAAACCGCCGATTCCCTTGTAATAGCTGTTGTTGCCAATGCTCGACCCTTCTGGTCAAAGGTGAACGAATATCAAGGTAACCATCCACCATACTATTGAGCAGACGTAAACACAGATCTACAGGTGAATTAGGCAGCTTACGGGTTTTATTTTGCTCTTCGAGAGTTTTACATAAAATATTTTCAAGGCGCTGAATATAATTTTCAATCGACTTGTTGCCCTGCTCACGTACGCTAATGAGTACTTTAGGCGTAAAAATAAAACTGATTGGTGTGGTGGCTAAACCAAATACACTCTCATGTGATTCGCCATTTTTAATTTCATCATCCGGCGTTACGAGTTTTCTAAAAATAAGCAGGTCGTATTCTTCAAGCGTATCAAATGCACAAGGATGTTCAATATTCGCAATATCTCGCATATGAAACTCATTAATGGATATATCTGCAAGTTGCTGAATTTTTTGTTGCCATTCTTCATTCTGGCTCACAACATCCGATCTCACACTATCAATCCAGAAAAACTCCAGAATATGTTCAGTGTGCTTTTCACGGCTTAAAAAAACATAGCCGTCGCTTTGATGACGATAAAAATAATAAACCTGCATACCATGTCGATCTATTGGTGTATTACTTGCATCATGCCATAAAAAAAGCCCGCATCAAGCGGACTTTTTTAGTGTGTTAAGCAATTATGCTTGCTCAATATCTTTCATAGTCAATTTGATACGACCACGGTTATCAACGTCTTGAACCTGTACTTTTACTTCCTGACCTTCTTTAAGAACATCAGTTACGTTCGCAATACGCTCATTAGAGATTTGCGAAATATGAAGAAGACCATCAGTACCCGGCATGATGTTTACAAACGCACCGAATTCTACAATACGAATTACTTTACCGTCGTAGATCTTACCTGGTTCAACTTCAGCAGTAATTGCTTGAATTTTCGCAATTGCAGCTTTAGCAGCAGCTTTAGTTTCACCAAATACGCGAACTGTACCGTTATCTTCAATATCAATAGCAGCTTTAGTTTCTTCAGTGATTTGACGGATTGTTGCACCACCTTTACCAATAACATCACGGATTTTATCCGGATTAATTGTTATCACTTCGAATGTTGGAGCATGCATTGAAATTTCAGGACGAGCACGTGAAATTACTTTGTTCATTTCATTAAGGATATGCATACGACCAGCAAATGCTTGGTTTAATGCAACTTCCATAATTTCTTCAGTAATACCTTCAATCTTGATGTCCATTTGAAGTGCAGTAATACCGTTTGCAGAACCTGCTACTTTAAAGTCCATGTCACCAAGGTGGTCTTCGTCACCTAAAATGTCAGAAAGTACTGCGAAACGCTCGCCTTCTTTCACTAAGCCCATTGCGATACCAGCAACTGGTGCTTTAAGCGGAACACCTGCATCCATAAGTGATAATGACGCACCACATACAGAAGCCATTGAAGATGAACCGTTAGATTCAGTAATGTCAGATACAATACGAATAACGTACGGGAAGCGGTCAGCTGCAGGAAGAACTGCTTGAACACCACGACGCGCTAAACGACCATGACCAATTTCACGACGCTTAGGGCCAGATTCACGGCCTGTTTCACCTACTGAGTAAGCAGGGAAGTTGTAGTGCAACATGAAGTTGTCAGTTTTAGTACCAGCAAGGGTATCAACCATTAATGCATCACGAGTATTACCCAAAGTCGTTGTTACTAACGCCTGAGTTTCACCACGTGTAAATAATGCAGAACCGTGTGCACGCTCAAGTACGCCCACTTGTACATCTAACGCACGAACAGTTTTGGTATCACGGCCATCAATACGTGGTTTACCAGATAAAATGTTGTCACGTACGGTACGGTATTTAAGATCTTCAAATAAGTAGTCTACTTCGTCAGCAATACCGTCTACATCTTCTTCAGGAACGAATTGAGCAACAGCTTCAGCATGAAGTGCATCTAATGCTGCATAACGATCTTGTTTTACTGCAATGGTATAAGCTTCTGAAATTTTTGCTTCAAATGCTTCTTTTAATTTTGCACGTAATTCTTCGTTGTGTGCAGGAGCAACCCAGTCAGATGGTTTCGCACCAGCAGCAGCTGCAAATTCATTGATCGCTTGAATTGCAATTTGCATTTCGTCGTGACCAAAAAGAACCGCACCTAACATTTGGTCTTCTGAAAGTTCTTTCGCTTCAGATTCAACCATTAATACAGCAGACTCTGTACCAGCAACCACAAGGTCAAGGTCAGACTGAGCCATTTGCTCAAAATTCGGGTTTAAAACATATTCGCCGTTGATCAAACCAACACGTGCTGCACCGATTGGACCACGGAATGGAGTACCTGCAATTGCCAACGCAGCAGAAGTACCTAACATTGCTGCAATATCAGCTTCCATCGTTTTGTCAGAAGAAACCACAGTTGCAGTTATCTGAATTTCGTTGTAGTAACCTTCTGGGAACAATGGACGAATTGGACGGTCAATAAGACGTGAAATTAAAGTTTCAGCTTCTGAAGCACGACCTTCACGCTTACCATATCCACCAGGGATACGACCTGCTGCATATTGTTTTTCTTGATAGTTAACTGTTAAAGGGAAGAAATCCTGACCAGCTTTTGCTGTTGGAGCAGCAACTACTGCTACCAATACAGTTACACCACCCATTGTGATTAAAACTGTATTTGCTTGACGTGCAACGCGACCCGTTTCTAAAACGACTTGATGCTGACCGAATTGGAATTCTTTACGAACGATGTTAAACATTGACATGTATTGTATTTTCCTAATTTTATTCTAGTGAGACCCCTAAGGTTTGGCATTCAGGCTACAACTATCGGTAGGTAAATGACAAAGCTTAGAAGCCATCACACTAGACCAAAAATTTTAAATAATATTAAACGCAAAGAAGGAGCGCACAAGCGCCCCTTCTATAAATCGCCTAATGGTTTATTAGACGAAACTTTCTTTTCAGAAACAAAGCATAGCAACATGCGATAAACCGAAAACAAAGCAAAATCGAATTAACGACGTAGACCTAAAGCACCGATCAAAGCAGTGTAACGCTCGTGGTCTTTACCATTTAAGTAGTCAAGCAATTTACGACGTTGGTTAACCATACGGATCAAACCGCGACGGCTGTGGTGGTCGTGTTTGTGAGCTTTGAAGTGACCTTGTAAATCATTGATTTGAGCAGTCAATAAAGCTACTTGTACTTCTGGTGAACCAGTGTCGTTTTCAGCGCGAGCAAATTTAGCAATGATCTCTGCGCGGTCTGCATTAGTTAAAGCCATTCGATTTCTCCGAGATGCTTAAAAAATAAAATGATATGAATCAGTTGAGCGCAACTGACTGCCGTGCATCACTACAGCAAGTTGCCTATTTTAAGGTATCTATATATGGATTGCAAAATAGTTTTCTGTTACCTGTCATTTTAGACACTGACATCAGCCCCTTAACCCTGCACACTTGGCCTTGAATAAAAAGAAAGAAATGCGAGGGACGTGTGAAAATATTTTCGACCAATACCTGTCCGGTACCGAATGACCTTGAATCGGTCATTCATCATAAAGATGAAGTACCTGCCGAACTAGGTGGAATGAGTGAACAGCAAGTTCAAAAAATCTGGAAAAGTATTGAGTCACTCTATAAAACCGGAAACTATCCGCTCATTACTTTTTGCTTACGTCGACAGGGGAAAATTTTATTAAATCGAAGCATTGGCTATGCTCAAGGAAACTCTCCAGCTGGTCTGCAAAAGAATGCTCTCGTCGCAACGCCAGATACTCCCGTTTGTCTATTTTCAGCATCCAAAATGATTACTGCCATGTTAATTCATCTTTTAGATGAAAAAGGTGAAATCAACCTACTCGATCCTGTCAGTTATTACATTCCAGAATATGGTGTAAATGGGAAGCGCCGTGCGACGATCTTTCATTTGTTATCTCATCGTGGAGGTATTCCTTATGTTGATGGAGATGTCACACCTGAACTGCTTTTTGATAAAGATGAAATTTTAAGGCGCTTATACGCAGCAAGACCTGTTTCTCCAGCGGGAAATCACCTTGCCTATCATGCAGTAACGGCAGGTTATATCTTAGGAGAAATTATTGAACGGGTTACAGGGCAAGACCTTCGCCAATTTGTGCATGAGACTATCGAGAAACCGATGGACATGCCCTATTTTAACTATGGCTTAAAACCAGAATATCGTGCTGAAGTTGCTCTTAATTGTGCAACAGGTTTGCATCCGCGTTTAGGAACGGATCATTATCTCAATCATGTACTAGGTGGAGGCTTACAACTCGCTGTAGATGTCACTAATGATAGCCGTTTTATGAATACCATCTGTCCCGCCGGTAATATTTATACCAGTGCAGAACAAGCTGGACGCTTCTTTGAAATGCTTTTAAGTGGGGGAAGCTACCAAGGCAAACAAATTTTAAGCGAGAAAACAATTTTTAGAGCAACACTCCCTACCACAGGAGTTAACATTGACCGAACTTTATTAATACCGATGCGCTATGCCTTAGGACCAATGCTAGGCAATAATCCGGTAGGCTTATTTGGTCCAATGACTGGACAAGCTTTTGGTCACCTCGGTTTTTCCAATATTTTGTGTTGGGCCGACCCAGAACGTGATATCAGCGTTTCTTTGTTAACCACTGGCAAATCTGTGGTCGGCACCCACCTTCCTGCCCTAGCTAATCTGCTTTATCAAATTTCGACTCAATGTCCACGAATTCCTAGAGATCAACGCCGTTCACTATTTGGTAGTGATTCACATGAAACCGATCTGGTATAGCTAAAATCAACCTAGCGACAAAATAAAAAACCCAAGCATTTCTGCTTGGGTTTTTGGCGCTGTAGTTGTTGTTTATCGTGTTTATCGCTGTTCTTATTGTTATGTGTGAGATGCTTTCCACATCCTTCTTCTCGTTTTACTCACTTCCGTTGTTTTAGTTCTATTTCCTTATGGGATGTATTTTGTCATATCCAATTATGAAGAAAAGTAGTATTTTTCTTATCATCATGTAAGCGAAAACGTACAGGTCTGTCTAATATTTATCGTTTATCTGTAAATGCTAAATAACATACGGTTCTGTATAACATTTAACTTAACAATTCACGCAAAAAATGCTTATTTAAGAATCATATTACAAATAAATATATTAAAAATTATTGAGTTAAATAATTGATAATATAAGCAAGAAATAGGGTAAGCCATCTAAAGATTTATGCAGATATTTTGGTGGGGTTAAGACTTAAATATAAAAAAGCCCTGTAGTCTCTCCCAAAACTACAAGGCTTAGCGGCTGTAAGTTTCCTCTTTATTCACCTACATCATTGTAAGTTCGCAGTCTCTCGACTTAAGTTATTATTATTGTGCGATTTTGCCCGACATTCCTTGCCAAGCTCGTTGTGCGTTTATAATCTCAAAAACAGGGTGGGTTCTCTAGCAGCAAATATCTCGAATCCATGTAAGCTTTTTCTTACAAGGGTAAAAATATTAAGTTTGGCTTAACGAACTAACCGATTAACTTTTTCAACTAAACCGCTTTTTCTTGTCGTGCGAACTGTAAAAGATTGAAGTAACGCCTCTGGATCGACCAATAAACTCACTACTTTTTTGGCTCGTGTAATCGCAGTGTAGATCAACTCTTGGCTTAACAAATTCTTGGCAGCCTGATCAAGAACAACAGCTGTATGGGTAAATTCAGAACCTTGTGATTTGTGAATTGTTAAGGCAAATGCACTTTGAATACTTTTAGGTAGCCGATTTGCAGCAACCCACTTATTTAAACTTGGGAAATACACTTCAAACTGTTGCGGCTGGGTTCTATGTTCAAAACATAAACCAATGTCACCATTTGAAATACCGAGCTGGTAATCGTTATAGGTCATCATAACCGGACGGCCAACATACCATCCTCCTAAAGTCACAATACCTAGCTGTTGTTGTAACCAGCGTTCAGCATATTGATTAAGTTGCTGCAAACCAAATGGTCCATGACGTACGGCAGTTAAAATACGGTAGTCATCGAATGACTTAACGATATTTTCAATATGTTCAAGTGAACGATCATCTTGTATATAAGCTTTTAAGCTTTGCACATAGCCTTGAAAACCCACCATCAATTTTTGGTAGTAAGTTTCTAGCGCTATAGGGGACTCTTCGGGTAAATATTCAAGCTGAACCACATCGGGCATATCAGCTTCTAAAGGTATTGAACGTAACTCTGAAACTTGAACAATATCGATTTCAAATTGTTGTAAAACTTGCTCATGGTCAATTTGACTGGTTTGCATTTGAATAAATCGGGCAACCTGACCAATCAACGCCCCTTCCGCAAAACGACGGCTGGTTTGAAGGTGAACACGGTTTTCAGACAAAGCCTCGATTTGCTGTAAATCTGCAAGTACCGCTCCGACGTCTACAGAAGCAAGCTGGTTGGCATCGCCTAATAAAATAATTCGACAAGACTCAGGAACCGCTTCAAATAATAACGTTGCCAGATTTAAGTCCAGCATAGAGGCTTCATCCACCACAATAACGTCATAAGGCAAAGGCTGTTTTTGATTAAACCGTGGAGTTTGACTATGCCCCATACCTAATAATCGATGGATAGTTTGGGTACTTTGGTTTCTTAGCTCATCACTCATTAGCCCCGACTCAAGCAGTTTGGGATCATTAAACGAGTTTTGTAAGGCTTCTTGCATACGCTGTGCAGCTTTACCCGTCGGAGCAGCCATCGCTACACGAATATGTGGAATTGCCTGACTAAGCACAGCAATAATACGAGCAAGCGTATAGGTCTTACCTGTACCCGGCCCACCTGTAATAATACTTAAGCTCTGCCGAGTCACCATTTGCAAAGCAGCTCGCTGATGAGGATCAGTTAATAAGTCTAAATGCTCTTCACATGAAACAGGTTGAATTGGTTGTTGCTTTAATCGGCGAATTTGCTCAGCTAGACGTTGCTCTAGGTTCCAATATCGGTATAATGCCAACCCCTGCCCGTCGTGGACACAAGGGGCAACTTGAGACTTTGCTTGTTCAGCAGATATCACCAGTTGGCCAAGTGTTTCTATTTGCTCTGGGCTAATCTCAATACAACTGTCACCCTGCAAGCTCGCTTCAATTAGCTGCTGCAAAAAATAAGCTGCCTCTGGAGCTTGTGTCTGTGCAGTAAACGGGGCTTGATTTAGAAAGGTACTCCAAGTCGTTAACCAGCTTAAATCGCTTTGTTCAGGGCTATTTAGATTGTCCACACACTTATCCACCTAGTTTTCCACACGCTTGTCCACATGGTTATAGACAGGCTTATCCACACCCCAAGTGTTTGTTAATTCTAAAATTAGATCTTTTATCAGCATTTTTTATGCAATTTTATCCTCAGCAAAGTACCCTAAAATAGCATCGAGTCGTAGAACAAATTCTGTACTTGGCTGCCAATAATAATAACCCTGCTCAGCTTCGCCATTCATACCGCGCAAGTAAAGATAAGTCGCCCCACCTAAGTGTTGTTCAATATCATAATTCTGCATTTTGACTTTTAAATAACGATGTAACGCAACCAAATACAGGCCTGCTTGTAGCCAATAGCTGGCTAAAGACATACTTTGTGCAATACTTTCTACACTGTAATCAGCAAGGTTCTCACCCAAATAGTTACTCTTATAGTCAGCAATGTGATAACACTGCCCATCAAAATAAACCAAGTCTATCGAACCATTTAAATATCGTGCAGAACGAGCCTCTAATAACTCTGGCATTTCCATACCATATTCAGCAAACAGCTGCTGAATACGTTTCATGGCTAGTACACGATCTGACAGGGCCAAATAAAAAGGACACTCTGATAAATAGTGTTCTGGTTGCAACTGATTTAAACGAAAACCTTGATATAACGGCGTGCTTAAAATCTCTTGCAACCATTCGGCTACAGCGTGATAAAGCGAATATTCCGCTTCTTGTTCTTCGGGAAAGCTTTCTTGGTATTTGATTAATAAATCTTGCCACAAACTACTGTAGTCATTTTTAAAACGACGGCGTATTTCACTTACCCACTCATCTGAACATTGAAAATCAATATGCTCAAAAATTTCATGTAAGAAATTACCTGCGAGCGTCCCTCTCGGAAAATTGCTTTTGATCCAGTTAATTGGCTGTGCTGCGGGCGCCTCAACAGAAATAACCTGATCGAGTTCATCTTCGGCCAAAACAGCTTCATGGCTCTGACTCGCGAGTAAATCTGTACCTACTTTATGTCTTAAATGCTGTGCCAGATAACTAAAACTGGTTTTTCCTCTCGAATAAAAGCGCTGATCAGGAAAATGCTGCGCCTGTATCTCAATAATATTGATGTGTTGATTTAAATGTCTTGCAGCAGGTGGTTGCTCCAAAATTATTTCATCGGTACAACAACGGTGCTGGAATGGTTCAGCTCTGTTTTTCCAAAATGCCAAACCTGAAACAGACTTGCCATCTGTATCTTGTAAGAGCGCATAAACACGATGACTTGCCCGGGTTAAAGCAACGTACCATAGACGGTTTTGTTCCGCCAAAGCCCGTTCTTCATGCTGCTTCAACTCATTTTCGTTTAAATATGTTTTATCGGCAATCGCAACAACACGTTGTGTTAAAGTTTGAGTCGACTCCGGAACCGTTATATCTTGGGTCGAGAAGTTAAGTGTTTTGTTATTTTCCCGAAATGGCTTGTCGGCCCCGAGCAAAAAGACAATTTTAAACTCAAGACCTTTTGACTGGTGAATGGTCATGAGCTGCACGCCAGCTTCACTCGACAATCTACGCTCTAACTCCCATTCACGATCAAGCGGTGATTGTAATTGCTTGAGATACCAGTGATAGAGATTTTGCGCGCCCTGATATTTCTCGCTATGTTGGCTCAAAATTTCGGTCAAATGACGCAAGTTCACCACAACCCGCTCATTATCTTTACTCTGGACAGCAACCAGATTTTTCCAAATGCCAAATTGGTTTAAACATTGCTGCCATGCTACTAAAAAGCCCTGAGCTGACCACAATTCCCGAATAGTATCAAAACCCGTCATAAACTGGCTTAAACCTTCGGCCGTTTGTTCGAGTTGCAACAGCTGTTTAAGGTCCATAGCAAATAAACGGCTAATCAAAGCTCGTTTCACTTTGGCCTCATCGTAAGGATGAAGAATCGCAGTGAGTAAGGCTCCAACATCCTGAGCAATTGTGCAATCAAAAACACTTCGTTTTGATGGCCGATTAACTCGTATTCCTAAACGTTCTAATTCAAATTGAACTTTATCAAGACCATCATGATTACGCGACAAGACCGCAATATCATCTTCATTTAAGATTTGAGTCTGAGCATCTTTTTGAAAATAAAGTTGTCCTGCATGTGACTGATTGAGTAAATCACGTATTTTCCACGCGACTTGCTGTGCTTCCGTTTCCTTGTCTTTTAGCATGAGCCAACGTAAAGGATGCGGATTAGGCTGGTTTTGATCAATTAAAACCGGATGAGGTCGAGTCCCTGCCCGAATCGGGTCATATTGAACCTGTTCACCAAAGTCGATTTGCCTTTGAAATAAGGCATCAACCACTTCAACCAAGTCAGCGACTGAACGGTGGTTATGAATTAACTTATATTCGCGACCATGCTTTGCCTGAATATCTTTGTAGGCATTCAAGAAGGTGAGCATATCCCCACCACGGAAACCGTAAATTGCCTGCTTACGGTCACCCACCATAATCATGCAACCTTTTTGGTAACGTTCTGGATGACGCCAAATGCTGGCAAGCATGTCATCTTGGTCTTGGTTGGTGTCTTGAAACTCATCAACCAAAATTAAGGGGTATCGAGCCTGCACAAATACGGCGAAACGTTGCCCCTGCTCGCCCTTTAAAGCTTCTGACAAAGTGCGAATTTGCTGAGAAAAAGTCGTCTCGCCCTTGTTTTGTAAAACCTGTGGTAAACGTTTTTTAACCTCTACACACAAATAGGCTTTTAAATAAATATGAAGCTGATCGAACTGTTCAGCATAGTTTTTCAGCACACCAAACAACTGCTGAATCTGTTGAATACAAGGATGCTGATAAAATCCATCCGAAATTTCGGCAGGACATTTCTTGAAAACTTTCTGATCGGCAAGTTGGCCTAAAAACTTAAAAACGAGTTCCCGTTGTACTGCCAAAGACCCATCAAAAACTAAAATACTGTCGCTTTGCTTTAAAACTTGTAATAACTGTGGCAAACATTCACTAAATAACTTATTAAATGCTCCATTACGAAATATTGTGCCGCTTACATGTTTATAGTGTTCGCCATCAAGCGAGTAATATGGTTCTAGAAGACTGATATCAATTTCTGCTGCCAGCTGTTTGAGCTGAGCAAGCTGTTCAAACTGAATGGTAGGCTTTTCGGGAAGTTTAAAGTGAGCCGAACTAAAATTCAGTGAGTCTTCGACCAGTTTGACAAAACTGTCGACACTTTTTAACTCACCTGCCAGATACAACGCATCAATCACGGTTTGAGGCTGAGACTGTATCCATTCACGTAAAACATCATGAATCAGTTGTCGGCTATAGGTTTTAGCATCATCGGTAATTTGAGCACGTTCAATTTTGCCACTTTCAAAGGCAAACTCACGTAATAGCTTTTGGCTAAAGCTATCAAGTGTTCCGACAAACAGCTCATCTAACTGATCGATAACGAGCTTTAAACGCTCACAGGCATAGGCAATACGTGTCGCAAAATGCTTGAGAACATGTTGGAGTAATAAGTCAGATTCTTGCTCGGCCTGCAAAAGAATCTCTTTTTCAGTCAAGCTCCGCTTGGCATCTAAGTAACGGTAGGTTTCGACCAAACGTGCACGAATTCGGCTTTTTAACTCAGCCGCAGCCGCACGGGTAAAGGTGGTCGCAATGACTTGGCCCGGTAAATATTTCTCAAGAAAAATACGAACCATTAAACTCGACAGTGTATAGGTTTTCCCGGTACCCGCCGAAGCCTCAATTAAATGCAGTCCACTAAATTCAATATCAATAATAGGTTGATAAGACACCTGTACTCTTGAGTTCATGCCTTACTCCGAATGTTGAAATTGAAAAACCGGATGATACAGGTCATAGGCAAACTCATCACAAGCATGTTGAAGTAATGCTTGTGCATCTTGTTCTTGCAAAATGAAACGCCAGTCTTGATGTAACTTACACGCTTCATTTTGTGTCATATCGATAGAGGTAAATGTCCCCGTTTCATTCCAGTATTTTAACAGCTCCGCATAGCTCTTCTCATCCAGTTTTATTTTTTCTGTCGGATTTGTTGTTTCCCACTGATATGCCTTGGCTTTTTCAAGTGGCTTTAATAATAAAGCTGCTGGTAACACGAGTGGCTGCTGTTGAGCATAACGCCAGATTTTAAACCACGGTTGTAAATACTGCCGAGCTTGCTCTGAACTAATACCCTTACAGATGACGGTTTGGTCACTAAAAACCACAATGCGGCGTCTTTCAGCTCCTGCACTTCCTTCATTTAAATAGGCCAACCAAAGCAGGTACTCTAACCAGACTTTTGCACGTCTTTTTGCCCGAGCACTTGATGCTTCCATGCTGACCCAATCCTGAGTTTCAGATTTTGGCACCGTAATATTCATATGTAGCTGTTTGGCAATTCGCCACACACGCTGAGTCGTTTGTGTCACGGCTGGCGCATAATGATGAAGGCGCTCAAGCAAACATTCCTGCTCAAAAATGCCCTGTTGCCATGCGCTGTATTGAACTTTGCCTACAGGCAACTGATCAAGTAGGACTTCAGGCTGTGCCTGTTGTTCGTTTTGCTGTAAAAAATGTCGAATGGTATAACGTCCCAAACCATCTAAAAGCAAAGGTTCATTCTGATCTAATACGCTTACATTTCCTAAGTTTTCTACGCCCAAAGTTTTTAAATATAAGCGTGCGGGGAAAGTCACATCCTGTATCCACTGATGGCTGTCTAAAACCAACATGTCAGGTATTTCTAAAGGATAAGATATATTTGCCCAAGGCTTAAGAACACCGGAAGCTTGCTGAATTTGCATCGCCACGTTAAACCAGTGATCTTGATAACGAATATAGCGGTTCTCGGCCATAAAACCTTTAGGATCAAACGGCTGTAAATAATGTAAGTGATAGAGCTGTTTTAATTGAGAGGGAATTTCAATACCTTCAATCACTTCTCGATCGGGTGCATTTGGTTCTGGCTTTACAATAAGTGCAAGATGCTCACGGAACTCTTGAAGAATACTAGAAGGATCTCTCACCTCACCGTCATTGACATCAAAGCCGTTATAAAACAGCCATAAGTTTTCTTGAGCTAAAAGTAAGGCATCTAAGAAAGCACCTTGGTCATCCTCAAGACGGGAACGGTCACCTAATTGTTGACGTAAGGCATCCATCAAATCAAATGGCACATGGGTATCACGGTTTGGAAACTGCCCTGCATCAAGGTTCAACATCACAATTAAACGATAAGGCAAAGGACGAATTTGTCCAATCTGGGCAAAGGTAATCTGTCCAGTCGGTTCAGCTTGAGCCGTTTGATTTTCTAAAGTTCGCTGAATCTCATCTAGAATATAAGGCAAAGGCAAGGTGATTTTACGCAAGGTGCCTGTTTCTGTCTCGGCATAGTAGCTTGCGAGCGTTAACATACGCTCTTGTTTTTTTACAATTTCCCGCGCAGTTTTTAAAGCAGCCACACCGGCCTGCTCAAACTCGATAATATCTTGCGAGAGTATTTGCAGCCAGTATTCCACCGTATGACTTTTTTTCTGCTCATGCATAATGAGCCAGTCACGGCGTTCATTTAAATCTTGATAAATCTGAATGAGCGTACCAATAAGCTCAAAATCGCCCGGTTGAACCTTAGCGTAACTCAGCACCTGATTAAATGTAGCATGTTCGGGAATTGCTATGCCGAGCGCTAACCGCTCTAAAGCAAATTTAAAGCTATATCGATAATCATCATCGCCGTCACATAAACTACGTTTCAGATGCTCTGCATCAAGTCCACGTTTAAACCCTGCATCAGCAAGTAAAGTTAAAATTCGCTCTACTTGAGCATATTCAAGTGCATAACGCTGTTGAGTCACGTATAAACCAAGCCAGTCAGCAAACTCATCAAAGCTAAATCGCCCTTGCATAAGGTGAATACGCCCAATCACGGCACGCCATGCATTAAGTGCATCGAGTGAGGCAATACCTGCTATTTTGACAGGCAAATGCACACCTTGCTCAGTCGCTGTAGCAGGAAAAACACTTCGTATTAAAGGCTCTACTTCTGCCAAATTAGGAACTAAAACCAAAATATCATTTGGACGACGCGGCTGTTCGTGCGGTTTTGCCAACCAGCCAATCAATTGTTCTTTCAATACTTCAAGTTGCCGTAATGTCGAGTGGCAGACATGAATCTGAATTGAGTCATCGTTAGGGGCAAGTTCATACTGCTTTGCTTGGGGTTCCACCAAGTGCAAAATATCTGACTGAACTTTGCCAAGTAAACTTTCAGGAAAATCATCGACAAAAGCATCCACCCACTTACCTTCTTCACCTGTAGACAAGTTTGAGAGTAATGAGAAGTGGTCGCGGGCTTGTTTACCCAATCTTGTTAACAGTGGATGTCTTGACTCACGCGCCTCAGCATTAAAATTAAGCGTAAATTTATTAAAGAAATCGGCAATTTCCGCATCGGTCGCTTGGGGGTTCTTTGCTATAAAACGCTCTTTTACCCCTAAGTCATAGCGCTGTTTCCAGAGTGGGTCGACACTATCAGCCCAATATTCTTGCGAAGGGTTATAGTGCAAAATCAACACATCAATGTATTGCCCTAAACGGCGCAAAAACTGAAGCTGGCTGGGTGGTAAATCCAGTAAAGTAAAAATGACAATTTGCTGTGGCAAACGAGACAGTGCTTTCTTCTGGCGCTCAGGATGTTCTAATTCCTGCCAGAATAATTCGTCAATTTGCTGCATTTGCATAAAATCATCATGAAAATGCTGCTGCCATAACCAGCGCTGCCAACGTTCTAACTCTTGGGTTTGCTGCAAAGTAAATGCCGAAACTTCTTTATCTTTATGGGCAATATACTTTTCGATATCGAGTGATCGCCCTTGTCCCCATGCTGCTAACCAGTTATTTGGACAAGTACACATATTTTCACAACCACGCTGGCACTGTCCCCGATAGACCATGTAGTTACTAAATAAATCGGCAACCTGCTCAGCAACCCAATACAACATTTTTTGTTTTTTTAGTTGCTTCTCAATACCTTGTTCAAGCCGATCTGCGCTGTCATAAATACGTTGAACAATAGAATGCAGTGGATGAGAGCTATCTATGCTCATAACATCAGGCTGAATAAATTCCTGTAAGGCTTGATGTACACGCCATTTAAAAATCAAGCGTGGAATATTGGCTTTACGAACCTGTTCCTTATGCGCCGTGAGGACCTGTTGATAGGCATACCATTGAAACCCGCGCACACGTTGGTGAAACTGGTAATTGGCACTCATTCCTTGCTGTTCTGCAAGTTTTTGTATCAGCCATTGCTCGATGGCAGGACTTGGCACAATGAAATGCTGGGCTTTCAAAACCTGTAATGGATGCGTTGACGGCTGGGACGTAGATGCCAGTACGCCCTGCAACAACACATCAATACGTTGACTTTGAATAACATGGATACCCATTTATTTCATATCCTACTCGCATAATTTATGCACAAAATCATAAACATTCATTACTATACAACTGAATCTGACTATGTCACGTTGGTTTAAACACAGCATAATCTCATTTTAGGTGTCACTTACCTTGTGTTGGCAAGGCACCTTCAAGGAACACATTACAGGTAAAACATTATGAAAATTGATAACATTCCTGACTATATTGATCCTAGCCTAAATCTGGAACAAATTCGCGATGAGTGCCAAGAACTCATTCAGAAAAGAGCTTACGTCTCTGCTGGTGCAGCAATTGTACCCATTCCTTTTTTTGACGTGGTAGTAGATTTGGGAATTTTGTCACAGCTTATTCCCGATATTAATTCCCGTTTTGGTTTAGCGCCTGAACATGTCAGTGTCTATGATCCAAAAACAAAAACAATTCACTGGGATGAATTACGAAAACGCGGCTTTCAATTTTCAGGCTTTGTGGTCGCTCGCACTACCGTTAAAAAAACCTTTAACGGTTTCTTTGGAAAGATTGTTACCAAACAAGTGACAAAATTCGTTCCACTAGGTGGGCAACTTGTCGCAGCAAGTTTAGGCTATTTTATGATGAAAAAAATAGCCCAAACTCATCTTAATGACAGCTACAACCTTGCTAAACGTATTCAACAAAAAAGTCGTGGCGCGGTTGTAAACTAAAATCCAACTTACGGCTGAGAGTTTAATCTGCTCTCAGCTGTTTTAAAATAGCTCTTAACACTTCCAAGCGTGCAGTATATTTATCGTCTGTTGCGACAATATACCAAGGCGCATATTCGGTACTGGTCCGCTCAAACATATCTGCGGCCGCCTTTAAATAATCATCCCACTTATCACGGTTACGCCAATCTTCGGCAGTAATTTTAAAGCGTTTGTGCGGTGTCTCTTCTCTGGCTTTAAAACGTTGCTCTTGCTCATCTTTACTAATTGCCAGCCAAATTTTTACCACAATCGTTTGACTATCAAATAAGTCTTTTTCAAAGCGATTGATTTCGTCATATGCCCTTTGCCATTCAATAGGTGAAGCAAATCCTTCAACACGCTCTACCAGCACACGGCCATACCAGGTACGGTCAAAAATGGTAATTTTTTCAGCTTCATTAATACGATTCCAAAAACGCCACAAATACGGGTGTCTTGCTTCGAAACGTTCAGGCGCCCCAATACAGTGAATATCATATTCACGCGGGTCTAAGTTTTTAACAATTCGCTTGATAGCTCCCCCTTTACCCGCAGCATCCATCCCTTCAAATGCAATCACCACATTGCGTTTATCAAAGCGCATGGTATCGGCAATTTTTTTACTGAGTTTATCAAGCTCTTTTTTATATTCGGCTTTATCCATTTTTTCCTGAGCAGGTTTTAATAAACTCTCAGGAATTTTTGCCTGTTGCCATTTACCTTTGACTTCAGTTTCATGTTCAGGCAGCTGACGCATGTGTTGTAAAAGATACTGAGCAAAAAATTGATCACGCTGTTTTTCATCTTCACCATCAATAATGTACCAATCGTCGGTAAAGCGACGGCGTAACTTTTGCAAAGTGTCATATTGTTTTTTATTACGCCAGTCTAGGCCATGAAGCTTATGCCAATGTTGCTCTGACGGGTCTATTTTGTCTAAACGTTTTTGTAGTGATTTCCATGAAAGATCAAACCAGACCTTAATGACATCGACATAGTTATTTTTTAAATCTTGCTCAAATGCCCGCATATTTTCAACATAGGCATCAAAACGCGCATCATCCAAAGGTTCTGACACATGAGTTGCCGTAACCAACAAATCGCTATACCAGTTGCCAAACATCACCACAATTTGGCCTTCGGTCGGAATAAATGCTGAATAAGACTGCCAGAATGCTTCAGAGTCTGTCAGCACACGTGGTGCATCTGCTTTTACCCGCAGATATCTTGGATCTAGCCACTCACGAAGCTGTTTAACCGCTTCCCCTTTTCCAGCTAACTCGATACCACTCATTAAAATGAGTGTGCTTTTGGCATTGGGTTTCCCTCGGCTTTCTTTTAAAGCATATTGTGCTTCAATTAAATCAACTGAAAGCTGTTCTTCGTCTCGTATTTCAAATTTTGGTTGTTGTTCACTCATGGTCCACTGCTCTAATCTTTTTATTTAATTTCGCCATTATTTAACTTATGCGCTTGGGTGATGAATTGCTATACAAATTATGTCATTGCAACACGATTTAACCTGAAAATTGACGCATAAATCATTTTTTTTACATCTACTCGCCATAGTAGAAGGTTACAATGCCTCTTATGATTTTTTGTAAATAGCCCAATATTAGAGCCTTACATGTCTAAACTCGCTGCTTTTGATGAACTTTTACAACAATATAAAACATTTAATTATCACGACAATCCAGTGCTTGCCCAACGTTTGCAAGATGTACAAACATGGCTAAAAGAACGGATGAAAGAGACGCATCACGACTTTTTTAATATGCCAGAACACAAACTGATGGCTCAGTACTTTTTAAACCGTTTATATGGTGGACCAGAGTTCGATGCACTTGCAGCACAAATTGAACGTTTATTGAAATATGCACATAAAGCAGAAAAGGTTTTACCTGAAAACGCAATTAAGACAGGTACAAAGTCGGTAAGTTTGGCTGTACTTGCCACTCAACTTGATGAACAAGTAGCAATGCAGCTTCTTGAAGACTATCCGGCAGATACTGTACTTACCGACGAGATCATGCGCTTAACCTTAATCAAGCTTGATCAGGCCGAAGCCCGTTACCAGCAGCTTGCCCTTCTTGACGATTTAGGAGCAGCACTCGATAAATACATGCGTTCATTTATGATGTTTACTGCTTTTAAAATGTGTAAAGGTATTGCACAAAAATATCACTTCGAATTGATGTATGATTTTATTCAAGATGGTTTTAGCGCAATGAAACCTTTAAAATCGGCTGAGGCCTTTATTAAAACTTTTACGGAAAAAGAACGCCAGATTGTTGAAAAAGTACATTCAGGACATCCGAATCCGTTTAGAGTGTGATAAGGTCGGCACATAGAAAAAACTCAACCTCACGAAGTTGAGATTTTATTCATTATATTTGCATGATGATGCCTGTAAAAATAGACAAAATCTGTCATCATGCAGAACTTATTCCGTTTCACTTGAGTTTGAGTCTAGGAGAGACAATATGTCTAACGAAAACCAAAAGCCAACATCTCCAACTGAGCAGGCACAAAGTTCAGACAAAGTTAGCCCATTCCTAAGCTCACCGTTACCTCAAGGTACCCCTCAAGGGCAACAACAATCTTTACAGCAAACCTTAACAGATACACCTGTTAGCGGTTCTGTACCGAAATACAATTTACCACGTGGTGCAGGCAACACTGGCAACGTTGGTGAAACAACACACTTTGGTTATTCAACAGTTCGAACTGAAGACAAAGCACAAAAAGTTGCTGAAGTTTTCCACTCGGTTGCAAGCAAATATGACCTTATGAATGACTTGATGTCATTTGGTATTCACCGTTTATGGAAACGCTTTGCAATTAACATGTCTGGTGTTCGCCGTGGTCAACATGTGTTAGACATTGCTGGTGGTACAGGCGACTTAGCAAAAGTATTTAGCCGTGAAGTTGGCCCGCAGGGTCATGTGGTACTTTCAGACATTAACGAATCTATGCTCAATGTTGGCCGTGATCGTCTAATTGATGCAGGCTGTACCAATGTCGATTTTGTACTTGCCAATGCAGAAACTTTAGAACCTTTTGCAGACAACAGCTTTGACCTTGTAACCATTAGCTTTGGTTTACGTAACGTGACAGATAAAGACGCAGCGCTTGCTTCTATGTTCCGTGTACTTAAGCCGGGTGGCCGTTTACTTGTTCTTGAGTTCTCTAAACCAGTATTTGAGCCATTCTCAAAACTTTATGACCTCTACTCATTCACTGCTTTACCGATTATGGGTAAATTGGTTGCTAATGACTCAGAAAGTTATAAGTACTTGGCTGAATCAATTCGCATGCACCCAGACCAACGTACCTTAAAAGGGATGATGGAAAATGCTGGCTTCCAGAATTGTGATTATCACAACCTGACTGGCGGTATTGTTGCTGTTCACCGCGGTTTTAAATTGTAAGGGATAACGATATGTGGTCGATTCTGGCACTCGGTGCAGTCGAACGTATCATTCATCATCTGATCGATCTGGATGCATTAACCCGCATTCAGCTCAATCAGCTACAGGGCAAAATGTTGCGTGTTATCATCGATAGCCCGCAACTTTCTGTTGATGTATTCTTTGACCAAGAAAAAGTACGTCTTGAACCTACCGTTACAGGGCACAGTGAAAAGCCATCTATTTTTGAGCAGCGCCCTTTTGATCCACAATTTAAAATTTCTGAAGCCACTGCAACTTTGCATGTCAAAGATGTGGTTGAACTGATCAAATTATTATTAAGCGATCCAGACCAGATTGGTAATATCCCGCTTCAAGGTGATTATCACCTCTTGCAGGATATTCAAAAAATTATGCAGCAAGCTGAACCTGATTTAGCTGCGCATCTATCAAAATGGGTTGGTCCTCAACTCGCTCACGAAATCGGTAAGATTCAACTTGCACCAAAACATTTAAAACGCTCTCTTCAAAGTCATCTATTTTTTGCTGAAGATGCCTTAAAAGAAGACAGCGGTTTATTTGCCCCACGTTGGGAAATGGACGATTTAAATCAGGCTACGCGTAAGCTTAATCAAGACATTGATCGTCTAGAAGCTAAATTGCAGCAGCTCAATGCACAACTACAACCCACTCAAGACTAGGTAAGACTTTATATGATTCCGCACGTTTCACGTTTACTCGAACTTTGGCGTATTGCAGCGCACTATAGACTCGATACGTTGTTCCCTGCGGATGAATTACCTGTTAAAGCTAAGCATGCATTGAACATTATAAAAATGCATCCGGCAGCATGGTCTAGTCGTGAACGTAAAAATCCTTTAAAGCTTAAAGAAGCTTTAGAAGATATGGGGCCGCTTGCAATTAAGCTTGGACAACTCCTGTCAACCCGCCGTGATTTGATTCCACCTGAAATACTCGCCCAACTGGTTTTACTTCAAGATCAGGTCAAACCTTTTGATGGAGAAGTTGCCAAACAACGTATTCAAGATTCTTTAAAGGCAGACGTAAATACACTGTTTGCCCGCTTTGATGATCAACCACTTGCAGCAGCCTCAATTGCACAAGTCCATACAGCGGCGCTACATGATGGACGTGAAGTTGTTGTTAAAGTTACTCGTCCAGACATTCGTAGCCAGATTTTACAAGACTTTGAAATTCTGGCTTGGCTAGGCAACACCTTAGAAAGTCGTCTTGAAGCTGCCCGTGCATTACATTTATCTGAAATTATTCAAGACTACCGCCAAATCATTTTAAATGAGCTGGACTTGAGTATTGAGGCAGATAACACCCGTCGTATGCGCCATTACTTCACTGGTTCAACCATGATGTATGTGCCAGAAGTCTACATGGACACCAAAGATGTCATGGTGGCTGAGCGTATTACCGGTGTCCCTATTTCAGATACGGCAACCTTTGACCGTTTAGGTATGGACCGCGCACAACTTGCAGAAAAAGGGTTAACCATTTTCTTTACGCAAGTATTCCGCGATAACTTTTTCCATGCCGACATGCACCCCGGCAATGTCTTTGTAGAAACCATCAACCCAAGCAATCCACGCTTTATTGCACTGGACTGTGCAATTATGGGTGAGCTTTCTAAGCACGACCAAATGACGGTTGCCCGCATGTTGCTTGCTGTCATGAACAGCAACTTTATGCAGCTCATTCAAATTGTGCATCAAGCTGGCTGGATTCCACCGGGTACAGATCAAGACGCGTTAGCACGTGAAATGCGCCGCACTGTTGGGCCAATGGTGTCTAAACCAATGGATCAACTTGATTTTGCGGGTATCTTAATTCAAGTGATGGATATTGCCCGTCGCTTCCATTTAGAAATCCCGCCACAGCTCATGCTACTACTCAAAACTTTAGTGCATGTAGAAGGCCTAGGTACGGACCTTTATCCGCAGCTCGACATCTGGAAATTGGCAAAACCAATTTTGACAGAATGGGTCAAATCTAATATGAACCCAGTCAAAAATGTAAAAGAGCTTGGTCAGCAATTACCTGATCTGCTTTTAGGCGCTCAAGATTTCCCAAGTTTAATTATTGATAGCTTAAATGGTTTAAAAAATCAGTCTGCTTGGCAAGACCGTCAGTTACGTGAAATTCAACAGCTTCGTTTACAAATGGAACACCAACAACGTCGTAGCTGGATGTTTGGCAGTACTATGCTGATTTTGCTAACTATTGCGATTATTAGCCCTTGGTTTGTATCTATTATTTTGATTGTGTTGAGCAGCTTATTGGCGCTTTGGCGTGTATTGAAATAACTTCCAAGTCCCTTGCGCATGCAAGGGATTTTTTTATGGGTAAAACTTATAATTTAAAAAAATATAGATCGATTATCCGTTCATTGCTAAATTTAGTTTTATGAATGCTTGAAAAGAACAAACAATGAAAACACCTCATTTTGCCATTATTGGTGCAGGCACGGCAGGTTTAGCCACTGCGATTTTGCTCGCCCGTGAAGGCAACCACGTTACTATTTTTGAACAAGTTGATGAGTTATCTCCAGTAGGTGCAGGTTTACTGCTACAACCTGCGGGCTTAGCCGTATTTGAGCACTTAGGTGTGCTCGACAAAGCCCTAACCTTAGGTGCGAAAGTCACAGGCTTAGAAGGACAACTTCCAGACAAGCGTCTTTTAGTTAACAGTCACTATCGCGAAGCATCAACAAATCTTTATGGTCTAGGTATACACCGAGCCACTTTATGTCACGTTCTCACTCAAAAACTTAGCGAATATTCAAGCCAGATTACTTGGTGCATGAATCATTCCGTTGAAAGTTTTGTAGAACATAACGATGAAGTTCGGCTATTCGGCAGTCATCAAAACCAAAAGTTTGATGCTTGCTTTGATGGCCTACTCATTGCCAATGGTGCTCGTAGTCAATTACGTCCTAAAGCATGGGTAAAGGTTGACAAAGCTTATCCTTGGGGGGCTGCGTGGAGTATCGTGCCCGAGTGCCAAGTCCTCGATCCTGAAATTCTGCATCAATTTTATGATCGCTCGAAAATTATGATGGGAATTCTTCCTACGGGAGCGATTCCAACCGAACCTCAACAGCGCCTTTCAAGTGTTTTTTGGAGCTTACCTACGCCACAATTACAAAGCTTTTTGCAAGATGAGCAGGCTAAACAAGCTTGGTTAAAGCAAGTCACAGAACGTTGGCCCAAAGTTGCAGAGTGGCTCAAAGAAATTTTGTATATCAGTCAAACTCAGCCCAAATGGCTATCTGCAAACTATCGTGATGTCGTCATGACTCAATTTGGTCAAGGTCGAATTGGGGTAATTGGAGATGCAGCTCATGCGATGAGCCCACAGTTGGGACAAGGGGCCAATATGGCATTATTAGATGCTTGGGCTTTTTCTCAATCATTGCGACATGCTCAAAAAAACCAGAATATTGATTGGTCCCTGCTCTGGCAGCATTATCACCAGCTTCGCGGTTCATCTACCCAGTTTTATCAATTTCTTAGTCGCTTACTAACACCACTTTATCAATCTGACCATTGGTGGGCGGGAGGTTTAAGAGATTTAGTTTTCCCTTGGATGTATCAAATTCCTTATTTTCGAAAAGAAATGGCCATCACAATTTCAGGTTTAAAGGCAGGGCCATTCCGCCATCTTGAATATGATCAAGTAGCTCAATTGCCTAAAGAAAACAGTGCATTTCATTTAGAAAGCCAATCTTTGTCTGACTATTAACCCCACCAAATAATAGTGATTAACACATGAAAATCAGCCATCTTGATCATCTTGTTTTAACTGTCTCAAATATTGAATCTACCTGTCATTTCTATCAAACCGTATTGGGGTTTGAAGTCATCACGTTTAAAGGTGATAGAAAGGCTCTAAAGTTTGGAAATCAAAAGATAAATTTACACCAGCAAGGCAACGGGTTTGAACCGAAGGCATTACAGCCGACTCCCGGATCTGCTGACTTGTGTTTTATTTCAGACACTCCCATTTCAGAAGTGGTTGCACACCTTAATCAATTAAATATTCAAATTGAAGAAGGTCCGATTGAGCGTACTGGTGCAATGCATCCTATTCTTTCAGTTTATATTCGCGATCCAGATCAAAATTTGATTGAGATTTCAAACAACATAAGGTTATAAGTTATTTAAAATTTACAGGGATATTTTGTAATTGTTTTTTAATATCCCAATCTTTGGGTTTCTCTTTTAATTTCCACCAATTAGCACCTACCTCTAACCATTTATTGCGGTACGCTTTTACAGATTCTTTAGTATAATCCTCATATCCAAATTCAACACCACAACAATCACAAATATTAAAGTTTGGGTCTTCGCCACTTTCCCCCCACGGCTCTTCATCTTGTATAAGACCACATACTCGACAAGCAAAATTTTCTATTTTGTCCAAGACTTATTTTCCTAAGTTATAACAATATGCTTAGATAATTTTACAATAGCTATGGCTTCACAAATCAAAATTAATTTAAACAACTCTTAAACTACAATTTACTAGTGTCCATCTTATAGACAAATCATATAACCGATTTTTTATACGACAAGCATAGCCAACCCTAAGCACAAGCGCTACACTAGCTCATTTCCACTGAATGGATTTCCGCTCATGTCAAACTGGTTAGATGAAGTTAAATTTGATTCCAATGGTCTTATCCCTGCCATTGCTCAACATCATCAAACCGGACGTATTTTGATGGTGGCGTGGATGAACCGTGAATCACTTGCACTCACAGCAGAAAAAAATCAGGCTGTGTATTTCTCCCGTTCTCGCCAAAAACTTTGGCACAAGGGTGAAGAATCAGGCCATTTCCAAACGGTTTATGAAATTCGTCTGGACTGCGATGGCGACGTGATTGTATTACAGGTTGAGCAACATGGCGGTATCGCATGTCATACAGGTCGTGAGTCTTGTTTCTACCGTAAACTCACCCCACAGGGCTGGGAAATTGTCGATGCACAGTTAAAAGACCCTACTGCAATTTACGGTGACAAAGCCAAAGCTGAAAGTCACGATCATGCTCATATTACTGAACAAGTGGATGTACTTGCTCACTTAGGGCAATTGATGCAAGAGCGTAAGCAAGCAGAAGCAGACACTTCATATGTTGCAAGCCTCTACAAAAAAGGCATCAATAAAATTCTAGAAAAAGTCGGCGAAGAAGGCGTAGAAACCATTATTGCTGCGAAAGACTACGCAGCTCAAAATACAGAAAGCAATTTAAATGACTTGATTTATGAAACTGCCGATTTGTGGTTCCATAGTATTGTCATGTTGGGTTATTTCGATCTTAATCCACAACTTATTATTGACGAGTTAGGTCGTCGTCAGGGTTTATCTGGTTTAGTTGAAAAAGCTAACCGCAATAAGGTTTAAAATCACTCAGTGTCGAATATCGAAAAACCTAAAGCCACCTATGAGCAAGCAATTGCCATAGATAACGCACGTCTTGGGCAATCATTTAAAGTGATTGCCTATGCGGGCACAGGTAAAACTACTACGTTACAAATGATTAGTGATGCCATGCCTGAACGGCGTGGTATGTATTTGGCTTTTAACAAAGCCATTGCTGGTGAAGCTCAAAACAAATTTCATCGCAATGTAGATTGCCGTACTTTTCACTCACTCGCCTTCCGCAGTGTGCCACGTGGCGTAACTGATAAATTACGCTTACCTCGCTTAAGCCCAAGCTTTATTGCAAAAGAATATCGACTAGAACCGATTACCCTACGTCGAATGATGGGTGGACGTTATGAAAAATACGTCTTAATGCCAAGTCGCCTCGCAAGCCTTGTCGCCAATGCGGTGAGCTATTTCTGTTCGACCAGTTCTCAATATCCAGCGCCTCGACATATTCAGGCGCCAAACTGGTTACATCCAGACGATGTTACTGCACTTCAAACTCACCTTTACCCTGCTGTAGAACGCCGCTGGCTAGAGTCCATCGACCCAAGTCATCAAGCGGGAATTGGTCACGATATTTACCTCAAACTTTGGGCATTGTCTGAGCCTAATATTCCGGCCGATTATGTCTTATTTGATGAAGCACAAGATGCTGACCCTTTAATGCTGGGTATATTACTTCGTCAAAAAAGTACGCAGGTTATTTATGTAGGCGATGCACATCAGCAAATCTACGCGTGGCGCGGTGCAGTAAATGCCATGCAACAACTGCCTTTGCCAGAGTCTCGCCTAACGACCTCTTTTCGTTTTGGGGAGGCAATTGCCGATGTCGCCAATGCGTTATTAGGTGGCTTAAATGAGACAGTTCCTTTGCTTGGTAATCCGAACCAGAAATCAAGTGTAGTCAATAAACCGCATACAAAAATGCGTGATGCGATTTTGTGTCGTACCAATGCTCGCGCAATGGAGCTGTTATTGGCAGGCTTAGTTCACGGCGATAAAGTGAGTTTGCAAGCTGACCATCAAAAACTAAACCGTTTTGTAGATGCTGCAAGCCTCTTAAAGCAAGGGAAACGAGTTACTGACGTTCCTGAGTTGGCATGGTTTAACTCATGGCATGATGTTCATGAGTACTGCGAAACCAATGAAGGAAGCGATATTAAACCATTGGTTAAGCTGGTAGATGATCACGGCACTGACCCATTAAAAAAAGCACTTGCAAAGATTACTCCCCTTGAGCAAGCTGACTATGTCATCTCGACTGCCCATAAAGCGAAAGGGCTAGAATGGAACCGTGTCCATATTGAAGACGACTATCAATTTAAAATTAATGGATTAGAGCATAAGATTACAGATGAAGAGTTAAGATTACTGTACGTGGCCTGTACTCGTGCTAAAGTAAGTCTAAATATCCATCATCTTTATGATCTGATACAACAATTAAAACTAAGGGCGCCTTTAAGTCTTCGTCAGTCGGTTGGTTGAAGCGCTCATAATTAGGTGAGCCTATGAAACTTGAATCTATCCAATTTAAACATATTGCTCTGTTTCATGACCTAAAAATACAGTTTCAATATGACAAACAACCGATTACTTTAATTTTAGGCGAGCAAGCAACTGGCAAAAGTATGCTACTCAAGCATATTTATCATGCTTTAACATGGTTTCCTGCGCGCCTTAAAGATGCACGTACACCAGGCATTGTCATGCCAGATCAGGACATTAGCCATTCTCGTTTGCAATCTAAAATAGAAGTCAGCATCCAGATTCCACCGGAATTTGGACAGCTCCCTGAAACCACTTCAACCCAGCAAACCGACACATCTCTTTGTAGCTGGAAACTGTTCAAGACCTTAAATTCAAGTGGTGTAGGGATTAGTCAAGTTGAAACCCAGCAGCTCGATCAAACCATTACCCTTTATCATCAAGTCACAAGAAAAGACCCACTTCAAGGTCTTCCCTTACTCGCTTATTATCCGTCAGAGCGGTTTGTTAACGATATAAATTTACTGAATAAAAATTTACCGGGTATTACTCAGTCTATTTCTGCTTATGACATTAGCTTCATTCCGTTTACCACTTTCGCCCGTTTTTTTGAGTGGTTACGTGAAATTAGCGATATTGAAAATGCACAAGCGGCTCATGTTGTGCAGCGAATTATTTCAAAACAATCCAATTCACAAGATCAGGAAGAAATTTTACGTCAGCTACAACTTGAATTGGCAGGACATCCTAAACAGCTTCCTTCACCTAATTTGTACGCATTAAAATCGGCATTAAAGATTATTTTTCCTGAGCTTGAAGACTTTTATTTGCAATATCACCCAAAACTTCAACTTATGGCACATTACAAGGGTGAAGTCTTGGCCTTTCAACAACTTTCCAATACCACTAAAACATGGATTGCACTCGTAGGCGATGTGGTTCGCAGGCTTTGTTTGCTCAATCCGTTGAGCTTAGACCCTTGTCTTGAAGGTGAAGGCGTTTTGTTAATTGACCAGATCGATTCACAACTAGATGCAGCACATTGCTCAGAAATTTTAAATCGTCTTCATCGCGCATTCCCACGCTTACAAATTATTGTGACCGGAAGCCGTGAAGAATTGCTTGAACATGCAGCCGTATATCAATGTTTTAAATTAGAGCATGGAAAAATAAGTCCACTTGATTTAAGTACGACTCAGCAGCAACTCGAACATCTTTATACGTTATTACAACGAGATGAAGCGTTAACGCCGCATATAGATCCCCTACCGCTTGATACCGAGCCAGCAACAACTCAAATTGATAGTTTGTACCAACAAATCCAAAATCTAAATGAACAGCAAAAAAATGAATTATTACGTATGATTCATGCAGGAGACACCTCGGAAGAAACCTCCTCTCTTTAAAATTTATTATCCATTTCGCTCAATTTTTATAATAAAACCGAATTCGCTAAATATATGATGAAATCTGGTTTTTTGAGCTGGAAAATCACTAGATGTTGTTACCACATGTAATAACATCAGATTTTTAATGATTTTTTAGTGTACAATAAATTTCATTTTGCGTTTTTATTATTCAAGTTGCGCAATACAACTTGTTTCTCGCTTTATTTTTCTAATTTGGTCGGGTTTTCAGAATATAAGCTTTGGAAATCTCTTTGAATTCCTATCTATTCTGAAATGAAAATTTCACCTTTAGGCTTCGGTCTAAATTATATATGGATACGAGTGTGCTACCGATAATTATCTTATTACCGTTAATATTAGGCACCACCCTTGTTTCATTGCTTCAACGGTTTTCACGTGGAGTAACGGCTTTAGGGGCGATCGGAGTCAGTTTAACCAGTTTTGGTTTATTACTGACTCAGGCTAAAACTGTGCTTGGTGGTGCAAGCATTCAACAAAGTTGGGATTGGTTACCACAATTAGGAATTAATCTGAGCTTTAGACTTGATGCCCTTGGTTTATTATTTTCTCTTCTTATTACCGGTATCGGTACACTCATTTATATTTATGCCTATTATTATTTAGGCCCTAAAAATTCATTAAGTAAATTATATTTATTACTCATGCTGTTTATGGCAGCAATGCTCGGTATTTCTCTTTCTAACAATTTAATTATTTTATTAGTCTTTTGGGAACTTACCAGTATTTCATCCTTCCTATTAGTCGGTTACTGGAGTCATTACGAAGCTGCTCAACGTGGCTCGCGTATGGCACTTACCATTACAGGTATGGGTGGACTCGCCATGCTAGGTGGATTTGTCTTATTAGGACAAATCACAGGAACCTACGAAATTAATGATATTGTCGGAATGAAAGACCTCATTCAAAGTCACTATCTGTTTGTTCCGACGCTTTTGCTTATTTTACTGGGTGCATTTACTAAAAGTGCTCAGTTCCCGTTCCATTTTTGGTTACCCAATGCAATGGCAGCGCCCACTCCCGTGTCGGCCTATTTGCACTCTGCCACCATGGTAAAAGCTGGGATTTTCTTACTAGCTCGTCTTGCACCTATTTTCATTGGCGCTGCGCTTTATCACAACATTGTCACGTTTGTCGGCCTATTTACACTTTGTATGGCCGCATGCTTCGCAATTTTTAAAGAAGATCTAAAAGGACTGCTAGCCTATTCTACAATTAGTCATTTAGGTCTTATCGTTTGCCTGCTTGGTATCGGTTCACCTTTAGCTGTTGCTGCGGCAATTTTCCATATTATTAACCACGCAACCTTTAAAGCTGCCCTGTTTATGATTGCCGGGATCATTGACCATGAAACAGGTACGCGTGACCTTAGAAAGTTAAGTGGGATTTGGCAACTATTACCATTTACCGCAACACTGACTATGATTACAGCGGCATCCATGGCAGGTGTTCCTCTCACCAATGGCTTTATTTCTAAGGAAATGTTCTTTACCGAGCTATTAGCGAGCCTTTCAGGATCAACTGTTATTTTTGCCAGTATTATTGCGACGCTTGCCGGTATTTTTGCAGTCAGTTATTCAATTCGCTTAGTACACGGCGTATTTTTTGATGGCCCCGTAGGTAAACAAGTTCCAAATAAAAATGCCCATGAGCCACCTATCGGCATGCGAGCACCAGCTATATTGCTTGCGACATTATGTATTTTGGTCGGTATTTTCCCTGCCCTACTGGTCGAGCCTCTAGTTAACAGTGTGACACGTGCAAGTCTTATGCAACCTGATTTTGCAGGTACTCATCTTGCAATTTGGCATGGATTTAATGCGCCATTAATCATGAGTATTATTGCTCTGGTTGGCGGTACGCTTTTCTATTTTTCCCTAGCAAAAGATGGCATGATTCGTAAGATCGACCTTGACCCACGTTTAGGGCGCTTACAAGGCCGTATTTTATTTGACTTATTCTTAAAGCATTTATTATTAACAAGCCGAAAAATTAAACAAAAAACCGAAAATGGTTCTTTGCAAAGTTACCTGTTCTTAATCATTGCTTTTAGCATCGTCATGGTTACTCTGCCTTTGTTCAATCAGGGCCTTACCACAGGTACACGTGAGCTGACTCACGCACCATGGATTGCAGTAGTTCTTTGGCTGACCTTATTCTCAGGTTGCTGGATGATGCTTTGGTTCCACCACGAACGTATCAAGGCTGTACTCATTAGCGGTGCAATTGGTCTTGTGGTTACCATGGTATTTGTCACCATGTCGGCACCTGACTTAGCACTCACTCAAATTACGGTAGATGTAGTTACGACTGTTCTGTTGTTGATGAGCTTATCGTTACTCCCTCAACTTACGCCATATGAATCTCGTCGCTCAAGACGTTGGAGAGATGCTGCGTTAGCAATTATTGGCGGTTTAGGAATTGGTTGGATTACATGGCTTATTTTAACGCGTGATCATAATTCGATTTCATGGTTCTTTGCTCAGCAATCCTTACCACTTGGCGGCGGTTCAAACATTGTAAATGTTATTTTGGTGGACTTCCGTGGCTTTGATACCTTTGGTGAAATTACAGTACTAGGCATTGCTGCGATTGGTGCGCTATGTCTCATGGATGGCATGCGCGTACATGGCACCACCATGACACAAGGCCTCACCTACCGCTTTAACCCATCTCCGCTCATGTTCCGTATTACGGCCTCTTGGGTGTTACCTTTAGCATTGGTCGTAAGTGTCTATATCTTTATGCGTGGACACAACTACCCGGGTGGTGGCTTTATTGCAGGTCTAATTACCTCAATGGCACTGATTATTCAGTATATTGCTTTAGGTCAAGATCAAGCAGAACAAATGTTAAAAGCCCAATCCGGTCGTCTTTACGAAATCTGGATTGGCTCCGGATTAACAATTGCAGGCCTTACTGGCATTGCCGCATGGTTCTGGGCACGTCCATTCTTAACCAGTGCGCACGTCTATGTTGAATTACCAGTTTTAGGTAAGTTGCATCTGGCTTCAGCAGCAAGCTTTGATCTGGGTGTGTATATCACCGTAGTAGGCGCTACCATGCTACTCATTTCTGTATTAGGGGACTCTCGCCACTCGAGTATGTCTGGTCCTGTACCTCATGGGGAGAAATCATCATGATCAGTTTAGAATTCTTACTGGCCTCTGCCATTGGGCTACTTGTTGCGACAGGCATTTATCTAATTTTACGTGCGCGTACCTTCCCTGTTGTGTTGGGCTTAGCAGTGCTGGGCTATGCGGTTAACTTATTTTTGTTTGCGATGGGTCGTTTGCAAGTCAGCTCACCAGCCATCCTAACCGAAACCACCAATATTACAGATCCACTTCCACAAGCACTTGTTTTAACAGCAATCGTGATCGGTTTTGCCACTACCGCTTTTATTGTGCAACTCGCGTTACGTAGCCGTTATGAATCCGGTAGTGACCATGTTGATGCTAAAGAAGATATTTCTCCAACATACGACCCACGTGAGGATGAGCCGTGATGTTTGATTTTTTATCTTTTTGGCAAGCTAATACACCAATTTTCAGTATCCTCATCCCGGCATTTACTGGTTTTATCTTATTGCTTCTAGGTAACCCTGGCGCTGGTGCATTAAAAGAAGATTGGCGACAACCTTGGCGCCGTGGCATTAGTTTGATCTCAGCAATAGCTGGGTTAATCACTGCTGTTAGTTATCTGCTTGTTGCAAACACTGGCCAAATTACGGTTTATCAGTTGAGCGAGTGGTCAGCTCCCTTTGGTATTGTGCTGGTACTCGACCGCCTTTCAGCTTTTATGCTGGTTTTAACTTATGCCTTAGCAGTTCCGGTTTTATGGTATGCCAGTGAAAACTGGGATACGAGAGGTCGCTATTTCCACGCCATATTCCATTTTCTTTTAATGGGGCTATGTGGCGCATTTCTCACAGGCGACTTATTTAACCTGTTCGTTTTCTTTGAAATCTTGCTCATGGCGTCCTATGTCCTCTTATTACATGGACAAGGAAAACCGAGATTTCAGCTTGGTGTGCACTACGTCATTATCAACCTTTTAGCCTCTGCCCTGTTCTTAATTGGTCTTGGCATGATCTATGGCAGTGTAGGTAGCCTCAATATGGCTGACGTTTCACGTTTGCTACCGACTTTAGATGCAGATCAACATAAATTAGCAGTTGCAGGTGCCTTACTCTTATTTGTCGTGTTTGGTATTAAAGCGGCCATGCTACCAGTTGGTTTTTGGCTACCAAAAACTTATGCCGTGGCAAGTACACCTGTCGCAGCAATTTTTACCATTATGACCAAAGTGGGGATCTATGCCATTTTGCGCGTCAATGGAACTGTATTTAATGATGTACTCAGCCAAGAAATCTTTAAAAGCTGGTTGCTTCCAATTGGTTTAGTGACTTCTTTATATGGCGTGATTGGCGCAATTGGTGCAGATCGCCTCAGACGTTTTGTTGGCTTTATGGTGCTGTCTTCAATTGGTACTTTATTGATTGCAATTGCCATGTCAAACACGCAAGCGTGGTCTGGAGCATTATTCTATTTAGTCCACAGTACATTGATTGGTGCAGCATTTTACCTGTTCTGTGGCTGGATAACTTCACAGCGCGGTGATTTTAAAGATCATTTAAAGATTGCACCGAGAATTAAACAAGAAAAAGCAGCCATGCTGACTTATTTCCTGATTGCCATGATGCTCGCAGGCTTACCACCTTTTAGTGGCTTCTTTGGGAAAGTATTTATTTTGCAGGCTACTGTTGAAACTGCATATCAAGGCTGGGTTATTGGTATTGTTCTTTTGGTGAGTTTATTAAGCATTATTGCATTAACACGTGTCGGTTTTATTTTATTCTGGCGTGCATCACCACCAGAAGAAGACCCGATCAATCCTGCTTATATTATTTATCGTGCTTTACCTGAAAAAGCACCGCCACGTAACGATACAGTCATCTATATCTTGCTTGCCGGTTTAGTGGCTTATGTAGCATTTGCTTCACCTGTATTGCACTACACCACAAATACCGCTCAGCAAATTCAAGATCATGCCCTGTATCAGCAATCTATTCTTAAAACTGATCAAAATGGCGAAGTTATTAGCGTTCAGCCATATGACTCAACTTATTTACCAGAAACAAAATATGGTGGTGAAGTTGAAGATCATAATGCCTATCTTATTCCTGACATTATTTCAAAAGATACTTTCAACGGTGAGCATATTTCTGAATATAAACACCGCCAAATTCAGCAGCAAGAAAAATTGCAAACCCCAACCATTGCTGATGAAAGTCAACTGAAACCTATGGAGCCATAACAATGCAGCTATCTAAATTGCTTGACCGCTGGTTTCCGCATCCATTTGTTTCTTTTTTGATTATCATCTTCTGGTTAATGCTCGCGCATAGTCTTGATGCGAGCGACCTGCTTATGGCTGTAATTTTGGGGCTTGTTATTCCCCGTCTAGTTCGTCCTTTTATTACCAGAACCCCGCATATCCATTGGAAACCTGCCATAAAACTATGTTTTGTTGTCTTGTGGGACATTATTATTTCCAATTTTCGGGTTGCTAAACTGGTATTAGGGTCACCGAAAAAATTACATCCTAAATGGTACCGTGTTCCATTAGAAACAGAACATGAACAAGTAAACTCTTTACTGGCAATGATTATTACCACAACGCCTGGCACGGTCTCTGCCGGTATTGATCAAGAGCGTGGTGATATTTTGGTCCACTCTCTTAGCACAGAAAATACTGAAAGTGATGTGCAAGACATCAAACAACGCTATGAGGCTCCACTCATGGAAATTTTTGATGTGAAAAGCAAATCGGAGGACAACGCATGACCATCCTACCTTATGCTCTTGGCATTAGCTTGATTGCTATCACAATCTCTATGTTGCTTTGCCTTTTTCGAATGGTGATGGGGCCATCTATTGTCGACCGCCTACTAGCGCTTGATACCCTATTTTTAAATGCGACCTGTCTCATTATTGTGTTAGGCATTTATTGGACAACAACCTCTTTATTCGAAGGGGCGTTGTTAGTCGCTATGCTAGGGTTTGTTTCAACGGCTGCTTTAGCTCGTTATTTTACAACCGGTCATGTAATCGATTAGGGGAAGGTCAAAATGCAAATTACAATGGAAATTATTGTTTCGATCTTTCTGGTTTTCGGTGCTTTTTTTATGTTAGTCGGATCTATCGGTATGGTACGTCTACCCGATTTATTCATGCGACTACACGCACCTACCAAGTCGAGTACATTAGGCTTAGGTAGCTTTTTAATTGCTTCAATGATCTTTTTTGCTTTTCAAGGCCGATTTGGCTTTGCCGAGTTACTTATTACACTGTTGGCTTTTATTACTGCACCTGTATCAGCTAACTTAATTGCTCAAGCCGCGCTACATTTACGTTTACGCTCGTTGAGTGGTGAAGTTCCTGAGGCAATTGAACGCCCTCTCCCTTGGGATCGGTATAAAATTGGGCAACGTTTTTCACAAAACAAACCACCTATGGAACCTCCTCAAGAATAAAAACTTGAACACATAAAAAAGCCACCCCAAGGTGGCTTTTTTATTTTGAGTTTTTATTACTCTTCGTCATCTGACTCACGTTTCGGTAAATCTTGTACCGCTTTTTCGATAAGACCAAACATATAGTTACCATATGCATTGGTTTTATCGTAATGGAAACGCAAGCGAGGCGTGATGCGCGTTTTAATACGACGACTCAACTCCTGACGTAAAAAACCAGATGCTTTATTCAAAATATCTAGTGTTTCACGGTGAGCCACTTCGTTTTGGTCATCGCTTAATTCACGACCCATCACGGTCACATAGACATCGGCATAACCTAAGTCCGGACTGACTTTAACGCCTGAGATGGTCACAAGACCACCCAGACGCGGATCTTTCAACTCCTGACGGATAAGTTCAGAAAGCTCGCGCTGTACTGAATCCGCCATTCGCTTTAAGCGTTGTCCACCCGCCATTAAAGACTCCGTTTAACCATTTGAACATCATAAACCTCAATCTTATCAAGAGGTTTGATGTCGTTATAACCTTTCACGGCAAGACCACATTCCATACCGGCACGAACTTCATCAACGACATCTTTATAACGACGTAATGATTCAAGTTCACCTTGGAAAATCACAACATCATCACGTAAGACACGGATTGGTTTGTTACGGTGAATCACGCCTTCCATAACCATACAGCCCGCAGCAGCACCAAACTTACTAGAACGGAACACTTCACGTACTTGAGCAACACCCAAGATAGTTTCACGGTGTTCAGGAGCAAGTTTACCGCTCATGGCATCTTTTACATCATCAATCAATTCATAGATGATGCTGTAGTAACGAATATCGATACCGTCTTGGTCACTCTTCTGACGAGCAGCTGTATCAGCACGAACGTTGAAGCCTAACAATACAGCTTCTGAAGACTCGGCAAGAATTACATCAGACTCAGTGATCGCACCAACACCAGAACTAATTACGCGAACTTTTACTTCATCAGTAGAGAGTTCATGTAATGCAGCATTCAATGCTTCTAAAGTACCACGAACATCTGTTCTTAAAACAACGTTCACTGTAGGAACGTCTTTTTTGCCCATAGATGCCATGATGTTTTCAAGACGCATTGCGCTTTGACGTTCGATACGTTTTTCACGTTCACGGTCTGCACGAGCATCAGCAACTTCACGTGCCTTCTTCTCGTCATTTACTACAAGAACTTCATCACCCGCCATTGGAGCTTCTGGTAGACCCAAAATTTCCACTGGAATAGATGGTCCTGCTGACTTAATTGGCTTACCGTTTTCATCAGACATCGCACGAACACGGCCATATGATGAACCAGCAAGAACAAGGTCACCAATATTTAATGTACCGTTTTGAACAAGAATCGAAGTTACTGCACCACGGCCTTTATCCACACGTGCTTCAATAACAACACCTTGTGCAGCACCTTCAGCAGATGCTTTTAATTCCATCAATTCAGATTGAATTAGAATTAAATCAAGGAGTTCATCAATACCTTGGCCAGTATGTGCTGAAACCTTAGCAACCGGAACATCACCGCCCCATTCTTCTGGAACGATTTCTTTGGTTGTTAATTCATTTAACACACGGTCTGGATCAGCAGATTCTTTATCCATTTTGTTGATAGCAACAATAATTGGAGTTCCTGCTGCACGTGCATGGTCAATCGCTTCTGCAGTTTGCGGCATTACACCGTCATCTGCTGCAACAACCAATACCACGATATCCGTTGCTTTAGCACCACGTGCACGCATTGAAGTAAATGCTGCATGTCCCGGTGTATCAAGGAATGTAATAATCCCTTTGTCTGTTTCAACGTGATATGCACCAATGTGCTGGGTAATACCACCTGCTTCACCTGCCGCCACTTTAGAACGACGGATACGGTCAAGCAATGATGTTTTACCATGGTCAACGTGACCCATGATTGTAACAACTGGAGGACGAGTAGTTTGTTCACCACGTGCTTCTTCAGCTGCTTCAAGTAAGTTATCTTCTGCTTGTGTATCAGAAACTAGAACAGGGTTATGGCCCATTTCTTCTACAACAAGTGCAGCTGTATCTTGGTCAATTGTCTGGTTCTGGTTAACCAATTCACCCATTTTCATAAGTGTCTTGATAACTTCACGTACTTTAATCGCCATCTTTTGAGCAAGATCGGCAACAACAATGCTTGAACCGATTTCTACATCATAGACTTGCTTTTTAACTGGCTTTTCAAAACCATGCTTGTTCGCTTGGCTTGATTTTAAACCACGTTTGTTATGGTTAACGAAGCTTTGCTCTTCTTGACCACGACGACCGCCTTTCTTACCAGCGCGAGGGTTAGTTGTAGCACCACCACGTTTAATTTCACGGTCTTCTTGATTAAATGAATCTTCATAAGCTTGGCCAACAAGACCTGAAGCAAGAGGAGAATCATCAATCACACGAATAGTTGCAGTAGCATCATCATTTGAATATTTAGATGCCATCTTACGCATTTGTTCAAGCGTACGCTGCTGAGCTTCCTCAGCCGCTTTACGACGTGCAGCTTCTTCAGTTGCTTTCAACTGAGCTGTTTGTGCTTCACGCGCTTTCTTTTGCTCTAATGTTTCTGCTGGTTTTGGTGCAGGTTTTACTGTACCACCACCACGTTTTTTCACTACAACAGCAGCTTTAGGAGCTGACTGTGCAGCGCTATCTTGTTGATGAGCAGCACGCATTGCATCTAAAGTTGCTTTTGCTTTTTGCTCTGTTTGAAGACGCGCTTTTTGCTCTGCAGCTTCACGCGCTTGTTGTTCTGCACGCGCTTTAGCTTCTGCTTCTGCACGCGCTTTAGCTTCTGCTGCAATTTGTTCTGGGTTTGGTTTAGCAAAAACCTGTTTTTTACGTACTTCTACGTTAATTGTTTTTGCTTTACCCGAAGTACTTGCAACTTTAGCGGTACTGGTTGTTTTACGTTTCAACGCAATTTTTCCTGTGTTACCACTTTCCTGACCATGCACCTTTTTCAAATAATTGACTAAGGTGTCCTGTTGTTCAGTGGTAATAATGTCGTCTGCTGTACGTTGAGGCAAACCTGCTTCACGAGCCTGTTCTAGGAGCTTCTCAACAGGACGTCCTACGCTGAGAGCTAACTCTTTAATCGACTTGTCCGTCATATTTCATCTCCTAGTTAAACCATGATTCGCGAGCTTTCATGATCAATTGACCTGCTTTTTCATGACCAAGACCTTCAATATCAGAAATATCGTCAGTTGCTTGATCTGCCAAATCATCAACAGTAATAATACCGCGAGCGGCTAGCGAGTAAGCGATCTCAGAGGTCATGCCTTCCATATTGAGAAGGTCTGCACTCGGTTCTTGAATATTTTCTTGCTGTTTCAATGCATCAGTTAATGCAGCTTCTTTTGCACGACTTTGCAATAACTCAACTAACTCAGCGTCAAGTTCAATTTCGTCAAAAGTTTCAGCTGGCACATAAGCAATCTCTTCTAAAGAAGTGAAGCCCATCTCTACTAACGCCATTGCCAAGTCTTCTTCAATATCTAAACGTGATACGAACATGTCGAGATATTGCTGAGCTTCATTCTGCTGACGAGCACGATACTCTTCTTCAAGCATCATGTCGAGTTTGTAGCCAGTTAAATCAGAAGCTAAACGAACATTTTGACCTTGCGAACCAATCGCACGTGCCAATTGATCGTTGGTAGCAAAAATAATGTCTGCACTTTTTGCATCTTCATCAAGCACAATGCCTGATACATCAGCTGGTTCTAATGCACTTGCGATGTATTGAGCTGGATCATCAGACCAAACTACAACATCAATACGCTCACCATTTAACTCTTGCTGTACAGCCTGGATACGTGTTCCACGCATACCAATACATGCACCAACAGGGTCAATACGGTGGTCGTTCGTTTTTACTGCGATTTTTGCACGAACACCTGGTTGACGCGCCGCAGCTTTAATTTCAATAATTTCTTCAGAAATTTCAGGAATTTCTTTCTTCATCAAAGCAATAAGCATTTCAGGCTTAGCGCGTGATAATAGAAGCTGAGCACCACGGCCTTCACGGTTTACACTATATAAAATAGCATTTACACGTTGTTTTGGACGAAGGATCTCTTTAGGAATCATTTCTTCACGAGCTAAATAAGCTTCAGCATTGTCACCTAAGTCAATAATGAAACCATCTTTAGTTTGCTTTTTCACTTCACCGTAAATTAGCTCGCCAACTTTTGATTCATAAGCATCAGCAACTAATGCACGCTCTGCTTCACGAATTTTTTGTACGATAACCTGTTTCGCAATCTGCGCAGCGATACGACCGAACTCAATCGATTCTACTTCAAGCTCACGAACGTCGCCAATTGACCATTTTGCAGGATCAACATCAGAAATTGCGTCTTGGCATGCTGGCATTTCATGATCTTCATCTGCCACAACAGTCCATTGACGGAATGTACGGTAATCACCAGTTCTACGATCAATTTCTACACGAAGCTGAGCTTCTTCAGAATTGGTACCCTCGTAAAATTTTTTCTTCGTTGCAGCAACTAGAGCTTGTTCTAAAGCTTCGAAGATCGCTTCACGACTAACACCTTTTTCATTACTAACCGTTTCAACAACGGTAAGAATTTCGCGGCCCATAAGTCACCTACCGATTTCTTATATAATTTAAATAAATTTAATCTTGATAGATCAAGTTTGCTTTATCGATATTGTTGCTGTCGATATCAAGCACATGCTTTCCTTCAACTTCAACCTGAATCTCTTCATTTTCAAGGTCTACAGCAAGGAGTTTTGCTTGAAATTTACGACGATTTTCTACTGCAGCAATCAAACGCAAAGCAACCTGTTGTCCAATGTAGCCTTGCAACTGTTCGAGTTGAAAAAATGGGCGATCCCAACCTGGTGAAGAAACTTCTAATGCATATTCACCTGAAATCGGATCATGGACATCCAGCATTGCGCCGACCTGTTGTGTAACACGAACACAATCTTCTACACCAATACCGCGGCCTTGCTCTACTTCACCATCTTCATTAATCACTGGTTCAGCATTTTCATCAACCGGTCTATCGATATAAATACGCAATAATGAACGCTTACCTTGTGGAAGGAATTCAATTCCCCAAAGGTCGACACCACATGCCTCCACTGCTGGAGCAATCATGTCATACAATGCTTGGGATTTATTTGATAATTTCATTTACTCTCGTCATTCTCGTGCGATTCAATCGGTTGTTTTAACCGACACAGACTTACTATAGTGAAGCATGACTATTTGACCAATTGATGTCGACACTACACGATAGCGATACGATAACCAATAAAAAAGGGCGTTAATCGCCCCTATATAGCACAGAAAACAATAGTCCACTGTGCAAAAAGGCCCACCTTGTCTGTGAGCCTCTTTAAGAAACTTGGTAGCGGGAGCTGGATTTGAACCAACGACCTTCGGGTTATGAGCCCGACGAGCTACCAGACTGCTCCATCCCGCATCAACGTGCAAAAATTATATACAAATATCGAAAAAAGTCAATGTAAACTTATCCAATATTAGCTTGATTAAGTTGCACCTTAATCAAATTGGTAGCGGGAGCTGGATTTG
>NZ_POYH01000070.1:0-2042 GCF_002899995.1 Acinetobacter sp. AKBS16
AAGGCTATTGGTGTAGATGTCGAAGGTGGTGGCTATTACCATGTTCATGGGGTATCTACTGACGAAACCTCAGAAGCAGCAGATGATGATCATGAAGATGATCTCTGGTTTGCGTTAGCGCAAGCAATAACTAAAGAAGACTATGAGAGCTTAACAACGCTTTGTATGGATTATTGTGCTTTATGGAATGAGTTTTGGGATGCACAAATTGCTGATATTCACTACTTAGAAGCAAAGAAGTTAGCATAACTTGTATTCATAGTAAGACGAATAATTGATAAAAACTAAAAAGCCTATTCATATATGAATAGGCTTTTTTAATACTTTAAATCCAGCCCATCTATAAACTAATAACCTGAAGTATTTCATTTAATACATTATTTGCATCTGTGGGAAAATGATAGAATTACGAAAGTCAGTAAGTTGATATGTATGGGGCTTAAAAACATGCATCCTATAAGTGTGAGTAAATGAATACATTCATATACAGCTATCTGAAATTTTTAACCTATTGAAAGTACAAAGGTTTAAGTCTTGTTCCAACCATTTACAATCCAAACCAGATTAGGCGGATTCTACTTCTTTTATTATTCCATTGTTGGCACATTTATGCCGTATTGGAATTTATATCTCCAAGATCAGGGATTTAATTATCAAGAGATAGGTATTTTATCTTCTATTGCTATTGTGACGCGCTTCTTTGCCCCTTTGGTTTGGGGCTGGATCGCCGATAAATCCGGTAAAAGAATGCTATTAGTGCGGATTGCCACATGGATGGAGGCATGTATATGGTTGGCTATTTTTATAATTCCTAATACTTTTCAGTCAGTTGCTTTATTGATGCTTATTTTTAGTTTTTTCCAAAATGCTATTTTAGCTCAATTTGAAGGAGTAACTTTATTTTGGTTAGGAGACCAAAGGGCGAAACTTTATGGCAAGATTCGAAAATGGGGATCAGTTGGGTTTATTGTAGGTGTATTTACAATAGGGGCAATTTTAGAAATCATTCCGATTTCAATGTTGCCTATATTATTGCTTATCATTGCCTCCTTAGCATTTATTTGGGCATTTACGATACGTGAACCAGAAGGGGCCCCAACTTCACAAAAGCATTTAGAACCTTTATTGCCTGTGCTGAAACGTCCTGAAGTTGCTGCTTTTTTCACAATTGAGTTTATTCTTCTTTTTTCACATGCACCTTTTTATAGCTTCTATAGCAATTTTCTGAAATCGTTAAATTTTAGTACAACGGAAATTGGCTTTTTATGGGCTATGGGCGTGGTTTCTGAAATTATGATGTTTGCATATGCAACTACGTTTTTTAAATATTTTTCTTGGCGTAGCCTTGTAGCAGTATGTTTGATTTTGACAAGTATACGCTGGTTATTAGTTGCTATTTTCTCTCACTATTTCATAGGTCAGCTATTTGCACAGTGCCTACACGCCTTTAGTTTTGGCTTATTTCATCTCATCGCAATGCGGCTTATCTTTCAAAACTTTTCAATAGGGCAACAAGGTCGAGGTCAGGCTTTTTATAGCACCATGTGGGGGCTTGGAGTGGCGTTTGGGAGCATTTTGGCTGGTCATTACTGGAAAATTCTTACGGGCGAGCATATTTTTATGATCGCTGCTTTAGTGGTTCTATTGGGTTTGTGCTTTGTCTATTGGTTGCCTAAACGAATCGAAAAGTCAGTTTCTTAGATTAAATAGTGATAAAAATTGTTAGGAATACCGAGTTAAAGATAGAAATTGTTTGATGAGAAGTATCGGTTCGTTACGGTTGAAAAATATTGTTTTTATATGGTTATGAAACAATGTTTTTCTAAAAAAATGTGCTAACTTAAACCCATGCGTTTAATGATTAATAAATCTATGAAAAATATTTATATTATGGGATTATTATTGGCTTGTTCTGGTTTTGCTATGGCTGAGACAGTGACTCAACAGCCAACAGCACAACCTGTTCGCACTGCAAGTAATCCTAATGCTATACGTATTGTTACGCGTCCTGAAATTATGGGATTATGGGGAATGGAGATTCC
>NZ_POYH01000070.1:2132-10122 GCF_002899995.1 Acinetobacter sp. AKBS16
ATAAAAAATGTGTAGAGTATTATAACTTCCGCAGTAGTAACGATGTGGTGATTAAAAGTGGTGAAGAGTGGTCATACGGTATTTATGAATATCAGCCATCTGATGACCCTAAAGAGCAGCTATCGGCTTTAGTAATGCAAATTAAGTTTGATAATAATAAAGTAGATTGTTCTGGTCAGAAGCAAGATCAGACAGGTGATATTTCTCAATATTTCGTGCAATGGAAAAATGACCATACTATTAATTTCTGCTCAACGGCTAAGGGTGAGCAATGTTTCGCAACTTTACGCCGAATGTTGCCATAAACAAGTAGATATAAAAAAGCCTCTTATTTAAGAGGCTTTTTTATATGAAGCATATTATGCAGTTTCAGCTTTCTTTTCTTCTTCCACTTGCTTTAACAAGTGTTTTTCAAGGTAATGAATGTCCATTGCTTGAGAACAGAAGTTTTTATCCTGCAAAATAAGATCTTTATGTAAAGGAATATTGGTTTTAATTCCTGTAAGGATCATTTCATCTAACGCTTGACGCATGCGGGCAAGTGAAGTTTCACGATCTTTACCATGAGCAATCAATTTTGCAATCATTGAATCGTAATATGGCGGAATGCTATATCCAGGATAGATATGAGAATCTAAACGAATACCCGCACCACCTGGTGCATAGAAACTTTCAATTTTACCTGGTGAAGGTAAGAATGTTGTTGGATCTTCGGCATTGATACGACATTCAATGGCATGACCACGAACTTCAATATCTTCTTGTTGAAGCTCTAAGCCTAAACCAGCTGCAATACGTAATTGCTGTTCAATAATGTCAACCCCAGTTACCATTTCAGTTACAGGGTGCTCAACCTGAACACGAGTATTCATTTCAATGAAGAAGAATTCACCATCTTCAAATAAGAATTCAAACGTACCAGCACCACGATATTGCATTAACTGACATGCGTGTACACAGGCTTGTAAAATATCAGCACGTGCTTGTTCCGGTAGATTTGGAGCAGGAGCTTCTTCTAACACTTTTTGGTGACGACGTTGTAATGAACAGTCACGGTCATATAAATGAATCGCGTGGCCATTACCATCACCCAAAACTTGAACTTCGACATGGCGAGGTTTTTGTAAGAAGCGTTCCATGTACACGGTATCATCGCCGAACCACATTTCTGCATCACGTTGAGCCGCTTGAACTGACTCAAGTAGTGTGTCTACACGTTCAACGATACGCATTCCACGACCACCGCCACCAGCTGCTGCTTTAACAATAAGCGGGAAACCGATTTCTTTCGCTTCAGCTAATGCGTTATGGATAGTTACAGCATGGTCACAGCCAGGTACCGTAGGTACGCCAGCTTTTTTCATTGCAACAATTGCAGAAACCTTGTTACCCATTAAACGGATATGTTCTGGGCGAGGGCCAATAAATGTGAAACCTGAGCTTTCTACAATTTCAGCAAACTCGGCATTTTCCGAAAGGAAGCCATAACCTGGATGAATTGCATCGGCACCAGTAATTTCTGCAGCAGTAATAATTGCCGGGATGTTTAAATAGCTGTCACTACTTGCACCCGGACCAATACATACTGCTTCATCAACGAAACGTAAATGCATCAAATCTTTATCGGCATCTGAATAGATACCAACAGTTTTGATTCCTAATGTTTTGCAAGCCCGGGTAATTCGTAAAGCGATTTCACCACGGTTTGCAATTAAAACTTTTTGCAACATAGATGTCCCCGGGGTATTACGCGCGATAACGGAATAAAGGTTGACCGAATTGGATCACTTCACCATTTTTCACTAAAATTTCTTCAATCACACCGCTTTGAGTTGCTTCAATCGGGTTCATGATTTTCATTGCTTCAATAATACCCAAAGTCTCACCAGCAGATACTGTTTGACCTACTTTAACAAATGGTGCTTCGCCTGGGCTTGGAGCAGCATAGAACACACCAACCATAGGAGAAGTTTCAACTGCTCCACGTGGTGTTTTTGCAACAGGTGCTTCAGCAACAGGAGCTGCCGGAAGTGCTACACCAGCCGCAGCAACGACAGGATTGCGACGAGTTAAAGCGATCGATTGATCACCTTCTTTAACTTCAATCGCTTGCAAGTCAGACTCAATCATTAAATCGATGAGTTTCTTAATTTTGCGGATATCCATGGGCGACTATTCCTGAACTAGTTTGGGTTAGATGGTTGAATTTTTTCAATAGCGTAATCGAGTGCAAAGCTATAACCTTTTGCGCCTAGACCACAAATCACGCCAATTGCTTTGTCTGATAAATAAGAGTGATGTCTGAAAGCTTCACGTGCGTGAACATTTGATAAATGTACTTCAATAAAGGGAATGGCAACGCCAAGTAAGGCATCGCGTAAAGCAACTGAAGTGTGGGTGAGGGCAGCAGGGTTAATAATAATCAGTTTTACGCCTTCTGTTTGTGCCTGATGAATACGGTCAACAATGGCACCTTCCCAGTTGCTTTGAAAAGTATCTAGTGTAATTGAGGCTTGTTCAGCTTGAGCAATAAGTTGTTGGTTGATATTGTCTAGGGTAAGATGACCATATACTTCTGGTTCGCGTTTTCCCAGCAAATTCAAATTCGGTCCATGAATTACCAAAATGGTCGAACTCATTCAGATTGCTCCAGCTCTAAAGTTGCAAATAATCTTTGCAAGATGTCTGCAAAGTTTGCTTATTATGGCATATGTTTCTACAAGTTTTTTATAATTTCTTTTAATTGTCGCAGAAAGGGTACACCAAATTCGGCTTATATATTGTAAATTTTGCGACGAATTAGCAATGTTAAAAAATGACAAAATTTCAAGTAATTTAACGGAACTTATTTTAAACCGAATTGACAAAAACAGTTCATGTATTTTGTGTAACGGGGGTATAAGCATCTTCAATCGTTAACATTTCATTCCAGCGAGTTAGGTAATTTTTTGAGCGATGACATTGTTTCATTTGCCAAGATGGATTACGTGAGTGATATCCAACTTGTAAATAGTGACTACCAAAGCGCTTACGGACTGTACCTAAAGTTTCCATCAATTGTTGTCTTTGATGAATAAGTTCCAGAGGCTGCCATAAATCATCAATATGTTGCTGACGTGCGTGTAGACCACAAAATAATACTCCAATTTTTATATAACTTTTATTTTCTTTATATAAAACATCAATTTGCTGCATCGCTACTTTAGTAAGTATGCATAAATCATCTGTTGCATAATGAAGACCAATTGCCTGAGATGTGGCTTTTTTATAGGGTGGTTTGTCGGTTTTTTCATAAAGCATAACTTGAACACAGGCACAAAGTTGTTCTTGTTTCATTAAACGGCGATGTGCCCGGTTAAGGTGAAAGATAAGTGCTTGTTTAATAATCTCAATACTGGATAAAGCTTGAGCAAAACTTCGTGATGCTAAAATCCGTTTCGTTGGAATAGCTGGATCATCAAGTTGAATACAGGATTGGCCTTTTAGCTCACGAATAGTGCGTGCCATGACCACAGAAAATGCCTTTGCCATATGGTGTTCATTGGCAAAAGTTAAGTCTAGGCATGTGTACACCTCATAACTTTGTAGCTGTTTGACTAATTGATAGCCGATTCCCCATACCTCTTTGACTGATGTCTGTTGCATGAGGTCTTCCATAATTAATGGATCTAAGGTGATGAAATTACATACTCCTTTAAAACTTTTAATTTTCTTAGCATAGTGATTGGCAAGTTTTGCTTGTGTCTTTGAATATCCAATTCCAATGCAACAAGGTAAGCCTAACCATTTTAGGAGAGTGCTTCTCACTTTATTGCAGTAGTCAGAGATATCGATAGATTGGAGGTAAGGGGTGAGATGAATAAAGCATTCATCTATAGAGTAGGCTTCTAAATCATCTGGAGAGAAAAACTCACCGAGAACAGCAAAAAAACGGCGGGACATCTCGGCATATAAAGTGTAGTTGCTTGAATAGACTTGAACGCCTGCTTGTAAAGCATCTTTTTCAATTTGGAACCACGGTACGCCCATTTTAATCCCTAAAAGTTTTGCCTCTTCACTACGTGAGACCACACAGCCATCATTATTAGATAAAACAACTACAGGTTTATCATTGAGTTTAGGGTTGAAAAGACGCTCGCAGCTAACATAGCAATTATTAATATCAACCAGTGCATAAACTTCACGGTGTGAGATATCTTTCATTATTTCATCCCCTTACTCATTAACTGAAATCTGCATTTTGAATTTGTAACATAATCAAGTTAACAAAATTACGGGCTGATATCTAGGGGAGTTTCAGTTGTTCGTCGAAATTATAGATAGGAGATAAAATCTATGAAATGTCAGTTATTGATATGGAAATGTCTGAAAATGATAAGTTTTAATTGGTTATGATCGGAAACATAAGAGCTATATTTAATGGATGAGTTGAGTCTTTTAAATGTAGTAATGCGTATAACGCATTTGTCTTATGGGTCTTTCAAGCTGTCTTTGTTAATAAAGACAGCTTTTTTTATAATACGCTTAAGTTTTTTTAGAGTTTGGCTTGATTGTAGCACTCGAGATTAATGCATTGTGCACTCAGTTCTATGATTTGATCAGGGGCTAATTGAAGTTTTTCCCATTTTTGCATTTGCTGAAATAACCAATGGAAATCTTCAGGTTGGGGAGCCGCATTTTCTTTAACCAAGTACTTTACAATATTTTGAATCATATAATATTTATCGACATGTACTTCTTCAGAGCAGTGAAATCGGACAATCCCAAACTCGACCAATAACTTTAAGACAGGTGCAAAATCTTTTAAATTACTCAATTCTTTTTGAGCTTTCATAATTGCCGTTGTAAGGGCAACTAAGGTTTGAGGATGTTGTTCAGCCCATTCTTGAGTTACTGCGAGAACTTTATCTGCCACATTGGGAATAATGTCTTGACTTGAGCAGACGATTTTACTTAAACCTAAAAGTTCACCTTGAGTATTCCAAGGCTCTCCCACACAAAAACCATCAATCACATGGTTATCTAAAGCTTCGACCATATACGGTGGCGGAAGTGCTTTGAGTTTGAGCGTTTGAGCTGTTTTAGAGTTTGCCAAAGCAAGCCATTCTCTTAAACAATAATGATGGATTGAATGTTTAAATACATGGGCTAAAGAAAGAGTATGATCTTGTTCAATGTATTGAGTAACTTTTTGGGCGGTAGTTTGTGCATTATCGTTTTCTTTAATAGCCAATTGATGAATTAATTTTTGGCTTAAGCTGATAAAAGCACGGTTTTTACTTAAAACGAGCGGGGTTTGCAGTGCAATACCAATTTGGTCTGCACCCATTGCTGCTGCAGGGAGCATCGCAGATAAACAATGTGCAGCGTCTAATAAACCAAAAGCTAAACGGTCGCGTAGACTTGCCCATGATGCTTCTTTGACTAAGGTAACATCTAAATCGACTTCTTCGAAGAAACCTTGCTGCTTTGCCCAAAGTAAAGCGATGCAATCAAGTAAAGGAATATAGCCGAGTTGCAATTGAGTCTTTTCTAATTTGCTCATTTATTCATCCTTTAGTTGATCATTTAGTAATTTTTGAGCGTCAAGTAAACGCCGTGCCATTTCTCCAATCGTTATACGGTGACTCATGGCATTTTTTCTGAGTAATTGAAAAGCTGTGTCTTCAGGTAAACCATGCAGTTGCATGAGTAGCACTTTGGCCTTTTCAACATCTTTACGGTCTGCCAGTTTGGTTTGAGCTTCTTTTAAGTCACCTTCGAGCTTTTTATGTTTTTTATATTGCTCAATTGAAATCTCTAAAATGGTATGTAAGCGGGCGGGGTCTATGCCATCTACAATATAAGCCGTTACGCCTGCATCTATAGCTTGTTTGATGGTGTCTTTATCTGAATTTTTAGTGAATAGAACAGTTGGTAGGTCATAGCTACTCACACAACTTTCAATAATGTCACGATGGGGATGATCCATATCGAGCAAGATGACATCGGCTTGTAAATCTTCAAGACGAAAAATATTTAAGTGGTCCAAAGTAAGGCAGGCAACCACTTCAAAGTCATTTTCAAGCAGACTATTTTTTATATAGTCGGCCCGCGCATGATCATCATCGATAAGAGCTATTTTGAGTTTTGGCATAAGTTCAGAAAATCAGGCTAAGAAAATGCGCCAATTCGACGCGTTTTTTGTTATCAATTTTTAAGCAAGATTAGTGCCATCCAAAATTAAACAAAAAATCAGACATGAGTGGTCCTTTACTATGCTAATGCATTGTTTTGATCAATATTGGTGCAAAAAAGCGATTCATTTTGTGGCAAGACTTATTTTTGTTTAAACCATATAGACGAGCTGCAATAGTGCAAGGAAAATTAAATATTCTTTTTGGATAAAAACGGGTTTTATTTTAAGTATATGAAAATAAAAATAAAAAAATTATTAATATTAATTTGAAAAAGAATTGGCATGCAAAATGCTTGGTTAATTACAGGTCGAAGACGACCATAAGTTTTAAAGACGGCCAACGATGTCCGTTCTGATCGAATTTGTGAGTGCAATTGTACACACAGAAAATTTACGTTCAGTCGGAGTGAAGGTTATGTCTTTATTTTTATTGCATAAAAAAGTTACATCTGAATTAACTAATTTTTCAGTTTCAGCGATGCGAGCCTTCCGTATGAGGGGGCTCGCTTTTTTTATTTGTTTTTATGACTTTGCTATGCATTGGGTGTCGTCAACGAGTGGAAAAAATGGGTTCCAAGCAGCTATACGCTTTGTGATGTTGATACGTTTCTCGGTAGAGCACAAGGCAAAACAACAATGTCTATTTGAGAACGCAAGAACGCAGCTTAAAAGCAACGTGATTTGAGGAGAAACACTATGAAATTGGTAATGATTGGTCATGGTATGGTGGGCCACAAATTCATCGAAGCCATTTTAGAAAAAGCAGATGATGAATTGGAAATCACGATTCTTGCAGAAGAACCTCGTATCGCATATGACCGCGTGCATTTGACTGAATACTTCTCAGGGAAATCGGCAAAAGATTTATCTTTAGCACGCTTTGATTTTGCCGATGCGTATGGCATTGACCTGCGTTTAAATACTAAAGCAGTGGCGATTGATACGACTGCACAAACCGTAACAACCAATCATGGTGATGTGATTAGCTATGACAAGTTGGTGCTGGCGACTGGTTCATATGCATTTGTTCCACCAATTCCGGGTAATGACCGCGAGAACTGCTTTGTTTACCGTACCATTGAAGACCTAGATGCCATTCGTGCAGCAAGTTTAAAGGCTAAAACAGGCGTAGTAATTGGCGGTGGTTTACTTGGACTTGAGGCAGCCAAAGCATTACGTGATTTAGATTTAGAAACACACGTTGTTGAGTTTGCACCACGTTTGATGGCAGTTCAAATTGATGATTTAGGAGGCAAGGTTTTACGCCGTAAAATTGAAGATTTAGGTGTAAAAGTCCATACACAAAAAGCGACTCAGTCTATTGAGTCTGGGGTAAATACCACTCATGTGATGAAGTTTGCCGACGGTAGTGAACTCGAAACTGATGTGATTTTATTCTCTGCAGGGATTCGCCCACGTGATGAGCTTGCGCGCAACAGTGGGCTTGCGATTGGTGAGCGTGGCGGTATTGTAATTAATGATTATTGCCAAACATCGGATCAAAACATTTATGCCATTGGTGAATGTGCGCTTTGGCAAAATAAAATTTATGGCTTGGTTGCACCGGGCTATGACATGGCGCGTATTGCAGCAAAACACATTTTAGATGAAGAGTGTCACTGCTTCGCTGGCGCAGACATGAGCACCAAGTTGAAGTTGATGGGCGTTGATGTTGCTTCTGTTGGTGATGCACATGCCATGACCCCAGGTGCATTAAGCTATTTCTATGCAGATGAACATGCACTGGTTTATAAAAAGATTGTTGTAAATGCCGACAAAACCAAATTGCTTGGCGCGGTTTTAGTGGGTGAT
>NZ_POYH01000070.1:10206-12003 GCF_002899995.1 Acinetobacter sp. AKBS16
AAAGAATACAACGACCTTTTACAAATGATGTTGAATGGTCTGGCTTTACCGGAAGTGCCTGAAAGTTTAATCATGCCGGGTTTTGAACAATCAGCAGCAAAATCTGGTGGTAGCGGAGTCGATTTGCTGCCAGACAGCGCGACTATTTGTTCATGTAACAATGTATCAAAAGCAGACATCTGCCAAGCAATTAGCGATGGTTCGACTTCTTTAGGTGCATTAAAGAAATGCACCAAAGCAGCAACAGCATGTGGTGGTTGTGCACCATTAGTGACTCAAGTATTGAAGTCAGAGTTACAACGTCAAGGTGTGACTGTTAACAATCACATTTGCGAACACTTCCCGTACTCGCGTCAAGAGTTGTATCACTTGGTTCGTGTCAATGAAATCAAGACATTTGATGATTTAATTCATCAACATGGTCATGGTTTAGGTTGTGATATTTGTAAACCGGCAGCAGCAAATATTTTGGCATCTTGCTGGAATGATTTCGTACTTAAGCCAAGTCATGCAGGCCTACAAGACAGTAACGATTACTACTTGGGTAACATTCAAAAAGATGGCTCTTACTCCATTGTACCGCGTATGGCAGGTGGGGAAGTCACTCCGGATGGCTTAATTGCGATTGGCCAAATTGCGAAGAAATATAACTTATACACCAAAATTACTGGCGGTCAACGTGTTGATATGTTTGGTGCCCAAGTTCATGAACTTCCATTTATTTGGGAAGAGTTAAATGCTGCGGGCTTTGAGTCTGGTCATGCCTATGGTAAGTCGTTGCGTACAGTGAAATCTTGTGTAGGTAGCACTTGGTGCCGTTACGGGGTAGATAACTCGGTTGGTTTGGCGATTGAACTTGAAAACCGCTACAAAGGTTTGCGTTCACCGCATAAATTGAAAATGGCAGTGTCTGGCTGTACACGTGAGTGTGCGGAAGCGCAAGGTAAAGATGTAGGCGTGATTGCCACTGAAAAGGGTTGGAACCTTTATGTGTGTGGTAACGGTGGTATGAAACCGCGTCATGCAGAATTACTCGCATCTGACCTCGATAAAGAAACACTTATTCGATATATCGACCGTTTCTTTATGTTCTACATTCAAACGGCAGACCGTTTACAACGTACCAGTGTATGGCGTGACAACATGGAAGGCGGTCTAGACTACCTTAAATCTGTGATCGTTGATGACTCTCTTGGTTTAGCTGCCGAGCTTGAGCGCCGTATGGAACACATTATTGGTACATATCAAGACGAGTGGCGTACAGCTGTCGAAAACCCAGAAGTTCGTAAACGCTTCCAGACTTATATCAATGCAGGAGCAAATGAACAAGCTGATCCGCACATTCAATTTACAACTGAACGTGGTCAAATCCGCCCATTAACTGAAGCTGAACGTTCAGAAGACCGCATTCCAATGGTTGAAGCATAAAGGAGAACTTATATGAATATTGTGCAAGACAAAAATATGCTTCCTGATGATCAGTGGATTGACGTTTGTGCCCTCGATGATTTAACCCCAAACACGGGTGCAGGAGCGCTAGTGGGCGGCCAAACTGTAGCAATCTTCCGTGTGGGGCATGAAAAACGTGTTTATGTACTGAGCAATAAAGATCCGTTTAGCCAAGCGAATGTGATGAGTCGCGGGATTATTGGTGATTTACAAGGCGAACGCGTAGTTGCATCACCAATTTATAAACAACATTTCAGTTTAGCTACAGGCCGTTGTTTAGAAGATAAAGACCAAAAATTAGCGGTTTATCCGAGCAAAATTGTTGATGGCCGTGTTTGGGTCAACGCG
>NZ_POYH01000070.1:12087-14796 GCF_002899995.1 Acinetobacter sp. AKBS16
CGCAAAAAACTTATATTACTAATACAGGTGTATCACAAGACAAACTTAGACTGGTGCTGATCGGAAATGGTTTGGCAGGGATGCGTTGTCTGGAAGATTTACTTGATATGGCACCAGACCGTTATGAAGTTACGGTGATTGGTGAAGAACCGTGGGGCAACTACAACCGTATTATGTTGTCTCCGGTTTTATCGGGTGAAAAAACCATTGAAGACATTATGTTGCATCCACCGAAGTGGTACGACGATAAAGGCATTAAATTTATTGCTGGTGATAAAGCCGTAAAAATTGATCGTCCCCGTAAAGTGGTTTACACCGAAAAAGGCCAGACAGTTGATTATGACCGTTTAATTCTGGCGACAGGTTCAGCACCGTTTATTCCGCCAGTTCAAGGTGTTGACTTAAAGGGCGTGTTAACTTTCCGCGATATTTATGACGTTAACACCATGATTGAATACTGTGGTTCAAAAACTAATGCAGTCGTGATTGGTGGCGGTTTGCTGGGTTTAGAAGCTGCCTATGGTTTAAAGCAACGTGGTATGAATGTCACGGTATTGCATTTAATGGACCGTATTATGGAACGCCAACTTGATGGGCGTGCGAGTCAATTACTTCGTCATAGCATTGAGCAAAAAGGCATTCATATTATTACCGAAGCCAATACCGAAGCGTTAATTGGTGACGAAAACGGCCATGTCAAACAAATTCGTTTGAAAGATGGCACAGTGTTAGATGCTGACCTTGTGGTGTTTGCTGTAGGTATCCGTCCGAATATTGCTTTAGCGCAAAGTGCAGGATTACGTTGTAATCGTGGTGTATTGGTGAATGACACCATGCAAACATTTGACCCAAGTATTTATGCCGTGGGTGAGTGTATTGAACACCGTGGTCAAACTTTTGGTTTGGTTGAACCACTGTGGGGGCAAGCTTTTATTTGCGCGACGCATTTGGCTGAACACGGCAGCTTAACTTTTAAGGCACCAACCGTACCAACTCAGTTAAAAGTCAGTGGTGTCGATGTATTCTCGGCGGGCAATTTTGAACCGAAAGATGATTATGAAGACATTATCCTGAACGATGAAAAACGCCAGATTTATAAGCGTATTATCATTCAAAACGATCGGGTAATCGGTGCAGTATTGTTTGGAGATACTGAAGATGGCATGTGGTATGCAGAGTTAATTGCAGATCAAACTCCTGTTTCTTCATTTAGAAATAAGCTGCTATTTGGTCGAGATTTTGCATTAAAAAATGCAGGCTAAATAGGGAAAGGAGCAGTTATGAATAGTATTCCAAGCGTTGAAATCGATAGCTCCGACCATGTTGCAAAAACAACTAAAACAACATGTCCATATTGCGGTGTAGGTTGTGGTGTTAGTGTAAACGTTCAACAAAAACCTCAAGGACCTGTGGTGCAAGTTGAGGGGGATGCTGAGCATCCTTCCAACTTTGGGCGCTTATGCATTAAAGGTAGCCGACTTGCGGATACTTTGGGGTTAGAAACACGTCTACTTCAACCGATGTTTGGCCGTAAGCCACTTCGGACTGTAACCACATGGGATGCAGCAATCAATAAAATTGCCGATAAATTCCAGTCTTGTATCGATCAATATGGTCGTGACAGCATTGCATTTTATGTTTCAGGTCAGCTTTTGACTGAAGACTATTATGTGGTGAACAAGTTTGTAAAAGGCTATTTGGGCACTGCAAATATCGATACCAACTCACGTCTTTGCATGTCATCTGCAGTGGCAGGTCACAAACGTAGTTTCGGTGAAGATATTGTGCCTGCAAGTTATGAAGATTTTGAACATGCAGATATGGTGGTTTTGGTTGGTTCCAATACCGCATGGTGCCATCCTGTGCTGTATCAGCGGATTATGCAGGCTAAAAGCCACAATCCAGATATGTTTGTTGTGGTGATTGACCCACGTTTTACCAGTACTTGTGAGCAAGCGGATTTACATTTACCGATTTTACCGGGCCAAGATGTCGCATTGTTCAACGGTCTATTCCAATATTTATATCAAAATGGTCATGCCGATCAGGCCTTTGTGGATGCCTATACTGAAGGTTTGCAAGAGGTTTTGGTAAGTAGTCAGCAAGAAACGGATATTGCCTATGTTGCCAAACGCAGTGGTATTTCTTTAGACAAATTACAGCAGTTCTTTGAGAAGTTTGCGCAGACTGAAAAAGTAATCACGCTATTTTCAATGGGTGTGAATCAATCAAGTCAGGGTGTGAATAAGGCCAACAGCATTATTAACTGTCATTTATTAACAGGCAAAATTGGAAAGCTCGGTGCTGCACCATTTTCAATGACAGGCCAGCCCAATGCTATGGGGGGGCGAGAAGTGGGTGGCTTAGCTAATATGTTGGCTGCCCATATGGATTTAGATAATCCCTTGCACCAAAAAGTAGTGCAAACCTTTTGGGACAGCCCATTTATTGCAACTCAAGCTGGCTTAAAAGCTGTTGATTTGTTCCGTGCTGTTGAAGCTGGAAAAATTAAAGCCATCTGGATTATGGCAACCAATCCGGTGGTAAGTTTACCAGATGCCGATCAGGTGAAACGTGCTTTAGAGAAATGCGAATTGGTTGTGGTGTCAGATATCTGTGCCGATACCGATACTACGGCTTACGCCGATGTGTTACTTCCAGCTTTAGGTTGGGGTGAAAAGGACGGTACAGTAACCAACTCCGAACGCC
>NZ_POYH01000070.1:14858-17464 GCF_002899995.1 Acinetobacter sp. AKBS16
TATTTCACGTCAACGTGCTTTTTTACCTGCGCCGGGTGAAGCAAAAGCGGATTGGTGGTCAGTGAGCCAAGTTGCGAAAAAATTAGGCTTTAAAGGTTTTGACTTTAATAGTGCTGTTGATATTTTTAATGAACATGCGGCTTTGTCAGCACAAGATAATGCTGACATCAATACACGTGAGCAAACTGATACGTTCCGTTATTTCAACTTAAAAGGTTTAATGAACCTAAGTACTGCTGAGTACGACGCTCTACAACCAGTGCAATGGCCAGTATGGGATAAAAAACAAGACGCTAAAGCCGTTCAACAACTGTTTGGCAAGGGCCAGTTTAGTCACAAAAATGCTAAGGCAAAATTGATTCCTACTGTTGCAATTAATCCGGTACATGCAATTTCAGAAGATTATCCGCTCATTTTGAACACGGGGCGTATTCGTGATCAATGGCATACCATGACCCGTACTGGTTTGTCGCCAAATTTAACCAGTCATCGTGCTGAACCATTCTGTGAGATTCATCCGAGTGATGCATTGAAGTTTGGTGTGCGTGATCAAGGCTTGGTAGAAGTTCGTTCGAAATGGGGCAGTTGTGTACTGCGCGTGACATTCTCATCAGGTGTCCGTCGTGGGCAAATTTTTGCACCGATTCACTGGACTGAACAGGTCGCATCCGACGCCCGTATTGGTAAAGTCGTTAATCCAGAAGTTGATGCAATTTCAGGTGAGCCCGAGTTCAAACATACGCCTGTAACTATTCAGCCGTTCTATACCACTTGGCAAGGCGTGCTCTATATTCGTGAAGGATACGATTCGCACATTCAAGAATCGCTACATCACTGTGCATGGTGGACTAAAGTCAAAATGGTGAAAACCAATCGATATGAACTTGCAGACCGCCAAACTTTTCATGATACTCAAAAGAATCTGAAAAGCTTTTTGCCATTTGCTGATGAAACCTTTGAATGGTTAAGCATAGAAGATATTTCTTCACAGCTGAGCCATAGCGTTATTTTGAAAGATGGCATTGTAATTGCAAGTCTATATATTGCACCGCCAGATTTATTGCCAGACCGTGACTGGGTAGCAAGTCTGTTTAAACGAGAACGTTTGAGCGCCTTGCACCGTAAAGCTTTACTAGCAGGTATGCCAATGTCGGCTACCAATAATGATGGGCCTTTGGTGTGTAGTTGTTTTAAAGTAGGTAAGAATAAAATTATCGAAGCAATAAAAACACAAAACATTACCCATGAAAAACAGGTCACTGCTTGTTTAAAAGCTGGTGGCAATTGTGGATCATGTTTACCTGAAATCCGTGGCTTAATTAAAGCTTGCCAGCAAGAGGTAGAAGTGTGAATAAGGGATATCCCATAACTGATCTGGTCATTCTGGCGGGTGGACAAGCCCGCCGTATGAATGGTTTAAATAAGCTATTGCAGCAATTTGATGGCGATACGCAACTACTCAAAATTCATCAAAAACTAAAGTCTTCTGTATCTGAAATTTGGGTAAATAGTCATCGTGATTATTCGATTTATCAAAGTATTGTGCCTGATATTAAATGTTTTCAAGATGATGCTTCCGGTTTTTTCGGCCCACTTATGGGCATGAAAAGCGCATGGTCTCATGTACGAGCAGATTATGTTTTGTTTATTCCTTGTGATGTGACTTATATACCTACGCAAGTCGTTGCGAAATTACACAGCGCTCTTCGTAAAAATAAACAGGCTCAGGCAGCTTACGTTTCAATTAACGGAGATGCTTTATACCCATTTTGTTTGTTAAAACGTGAAAGTCTAGAGGTTCTAGAGCAGCAAATTGATAAGCAACAATTGAGTTTAAAAAATTGCTTTAAACTTTTACATGCACAAGTAGCCATTTTTCAAAAGCAGAACTTATTTTTCCATAGCATTAATTCTTTAGATGAACTTCAACAATACAAACAAATTAAAGCATTTAAAGAGATTTTTTCGACAAATTAGAACTTCAATCATATCGATTTAAAATTTACATTGATAATCTGAAATCATTTTTTAAATTTTGAGTTATTGACTGTTTAGAATTTAAGTTCTATTTTGGAACTTGTTATTTTCATTCTAGCAGATGTATAAAAATAAACGGAGCCAGAAAAATGATGGACGCAGCTCAGCAAAGTAAAACAGATGTGACCGCATGTATCTTATGTTCGAGAAACTGCGGTTTGAGCGTAGAAATTAAAGATAACCAATTTGTCAAAATTAAAGGTAATCCTGAGCATCCATTTTCTCAAGGTTACATTTGCCAAAAAGCCGCAAGATTACAGCATTACCAGAAACATGCAGACCGTTTGACCGCACCTTTAAAACGCCAGCCAGATGGTTCATTTAAAGAAATTAGTTGGGATGTAGCGATACAAGAAATTGCCGATCAATTGGTTCAGATTAGAGATAAATTTGGTGGTACTGCTTTTGCTTCGGTTGGGGGCGGTGGACAGGGTAACCACCTCGGTGCAGCTTATGGCCGACAACTTTTATTGGCTATGAAAAGTTATTATGCATATAACTCACTTGCCCAAGAAAAAACAGGTGATTTCTGGCTCAATGGCCGCCTGTTCGGTAGTCAGGCTTGCCAT
>NZ_POYH01000070.1:17553-18725 GCF_002899995.1 Acinetobacter sp. AKBS16
GAAGATGTTGAACATGCAGATTACGTACTTTTTATTGGAACGAACCCGTTTCAGGCACATGGTATTCCCAACGCACGAGACACGCTAAAACATATTAAGAAAGATCCGAATCGAACCATGGTGGTGTTCGACCCGCGTGTTACTGAAACGGCAAAACAAGCAGACATTCACGTGCAGCTAAAACCAGGAACAGATGCTTTTTTAATGTCGGCCATGATTGCAATCATTATTAAAGAAAAGCTTTATGATGCAGTGTTTATTGAGCAGCATACACATGGGTTTGAAGAAGTAAAAGCTGCATTTAACCATGTCCCGATTGAAGACTATATTGCTAAAGCTGATGTACCTGTCGATTTGATTTATCAGGTTGTTCGAGATTTTTCAAAGGCAAAAAGAGGCTGTGTACGTATCGATTTAGGTATTCAACATACTTTGAATACAACATTAAATGGTTATTTAGAAAAGCTTTTATACTTACTGACAGGGAACTTTGGAAAACAGGGTACCAATAATTTGCATACCATGTTTATTCCAATTTTGACCGATACGGATGAAAGAAAACCAAAATATCGACGTAGTGTTTATCATAAAATGTTCCCGATTTCCGGGTTTTTCCCGCCTAATATTTTACCCGATGAAATCCTAAAAGCAGGGGAAAAGCGAATTCGTGCTGTGTTTGTAGATAGTTGTAATCCACTATTAACCTATCCTGACACACCTGCCTTTGAGGAAGCCTTTAAAGCCTTAGATTTGCTGGTGGTAGTTGATGTTGCGATGACGGAAACCGCGAGACTCGCCGACTATATTTTGCCTGCTCATACTCAGTTTGAAAAATGGGAATTTACTGGTTTTAACTTGGAATTTCCTAAGAATGGTTTTCACCTGCGTCATCCCGTATTGGCTGCTCAAGCAAACACTTTACCGGAAGCCGAAATTTATACTCGATTACTGGAAGCTATGAATGCTATTCCGAAGAATTTTCCAATTCTAGAAAAAATAGCTGCGGTCGACTCGAAAAAAACAGCCTATTTACCGTACTTGTCGGCGCTAGGACTTACCTTGGCACGCCATAAAAAATATATCCCTTTTGCTGCCTCTATCATTTATCGAACTCTTGGCAAACGACTTGGCAATTCAGCAGATTCAGTTGCTTTTTTATTGCCGCTATCTAT
>NZ_POYH01000070.1:18827-22218 GCF_002899995.1 Acinetobacter sp. AKBS16
ATGCTGTATTACATACCAAAGCAGTACGCCGTGCAGGTTATAAAGGTAATCCGTTAACACAAGGTGTCAAACTATTTGAGCAGATATTAAAGCAACGTTCAGGTATGGTTTTATCGCAACATGAATATGACGAAGTCTGGAAACTGGTAGCTTATAAAGATAAGAAAATACGTCTTGCAATTCCCGAGATGTTAAGTGAACTCGCAAGCTTGAAAAGCCATAACGTTAATGTTGAAGAGTTTCCTTTCATCCTTTTGTCAGGTGAACGCCGTAGTTACAATGCCAACCAAATTTACCGTGACCCTGCTTGGCGAAAAGTAGATGCAGAAGGTGCACTGCGTATTCATCCTGAAGATGCAAGACACTTAAATGTAGATGCAGGAGGGCAGCTTAAATGTATCTCAGCGCATGGAGAAATTCAGGTAGCTATTGAGTTGGATGATGGGATGAGAAGAGGTGTCGTATCACTTCCACACGGCTATGGTATGCGATTTCAAAATGGAGAACCGATTGGACCACAATTAAACTTACTTATTTCTGCTGAACATTGTGATCCATTGTCGAAAACGCCGTACCATAAATATGTACCCATCCGTTTAGAAAAGTGTTAGAAATAGAATCAAGTAAAACATAGATTTTACCGCGCTAACTCGAGATTTATTTTTAAATTATTCTTGAGAAGGCGCGGTGAAAAACCGATAAAAATTTAAATGTTATGGAAGATAAGTAGAGCTGGAACAAATTTTGCATAAAAAGCAAAGCACTATTTAGGCGCAATTTTTTCTATTTGATTGTTCATAATCGGTGCTCGCAATATTTGAACTGTTCTCGATATGAGTGCAAATGATGAAACAATATCACTCTGAAACTGCGCCAAGCCTTCTGCAAGATCAATATGGACGCATCAAGCGTAAGTTACGAATTTCTGTAACTGATCGCTGTAATTTTAAGTGTGTATATTGCATGCCTGAGCATCCAGAATGGTTAAATAAACAAGATTTGCTTAGTTTTGAAGCGCTCTTTCAATTTTGTCATTTTATGGTGCAGCAAGGTATCGAAAGTATTCGCATTACGGGTGGTGAACCATTAATGCGTCAAGGTATTGTTCATTTCATTCGAGATCTACAGTCTTTAAAAAGTTTAGGTTTAAAACGTATATCGATGACTACCAATGGTCATTACCTTGCTAAACATGCCAAGCAGCTAAAAGATGCTGGATTAGATGATTTAAACATTAGTTTAGATAGTTTAGATCCTGTTCAGTTTAAAGAGTTGACCAAGAAAAAATTGGAGCCTGTTTTAGAGGGGATACAAGCTGCAAAAGAAGTAGGATTACCTTTTAAAATTAACTGCGTGTTAATGAAAGATAGAAATGATGATCAAATCTTACCTATGGTGAAATGGTCAATTGCTCATCATATTCCTTTGCGTTTTATCGAGTTTATGCCGCTTGATGGTGATGCACTTTGGTCAAATAAAGATGTGGTAAGTGAGGCTGAAATTTTACAGGTATTGCAACCGTATTATTCGGTACAAGTCATCGAGCAGCAACATGAGCCAGCGCGTCAATATCTAATTAACGGTAGCTACCATTTAGGAATTATTTCCACAATTACGCATTCATTTTGCCACCAATGTGACCGTATACGGCTTACCGCAAAAGGCGAACTATATAACTGTTTATTTGCGCCGCAAGGCTTAAATATTAAGCCTCAGCTTCAAACGCTGGTAAGCAAACAACATACTCCGGAATATGGTGTGTATATCCAAAATTTAAAGAATTTGGTTCATCCTTATATCTGGCATAAAGCCAAAGGTTTCCATGCCTTACAACATCAACAAACCCGTAAAATCAGCATGCATATGCTTGGGGGATAAATGCAACAATCTATCCAAATTAAAGTCGAAGCATTTGGTGCAATTGAAAAATTGCTTCCTGAAAATCTTTTGCTAGTTTGTCCTAACCATAGTCTAGTTAAAGATGTATTGGATGAAATTGTTTTATTGCATCCGGAATCTACAAAAGCCATGGAAAAATGTGCATGTGCGATTGGTGATAATGTCATAACCAGACAAACTGTCTTAAGTGAAACATGCACTTTGGTTTTATTATCACCCGTTGCCGGAGGATGAGTCATGAAAGAGTTCGCAAGAATACAAGAGCAGGCTTTAAGCTTGGATACTTTTGATCCGATTCAGTCTTTTCCTGAATGTGGTGGTATCGATATTTTTATGGGTACGGTTCGTAATCACCATGAAGGTAAAGCAGTAAAGGCGCTGAAATATACATCGTATAAACCGCTTGCAGAAAAAATGATACGTGAAATTGAACTAGAAATTGAGAAAAAGTATCAGGTATCTTATGTGCGAGTGGTTCATCGAATTGGATACCTGAATGTAGGTGAAACAGCCATTATTGCGATTGCGTATGCAGCCCATCGCCGTGAAGCTTTTCAGGCATGTGAGGAAGCGGTCGAACGTGTAAAGCATGAAGTACCTGTCTTTAAAGAAGAGTTTTTTACAGATGGTACAAGTCATTATGTAGAGGGCTGTTGTATTCGTAAGGATACACCACACGACCACAAACACCATCATCATGCCGGCCATGAGCACTCACACTGAAATATGTAATACTAGGATAAATAATGAAAAACGTAGGAATGAAGCCGGAAAGTTATCGTGTTGCTGAAGCACAAGCGATTTTATATGCACCACCGCACTGTATTGAACTATTAAGACAAGGAAACACGGAAAAAGGTGATGCATTAAAAACAGCACGTGTTGCAGGAATTTTGGCAGCAAAACGAACTGATGAGCTGATTCCACTATGTCATCCGCTACCGATTTATCGGGCAGATGTAGAATATGAATTGGAACATGACTTTGTAAAAATTATTGCTGTCGTTGAGACCATTGGACCAACTGGTGTAGAAATGGAAGCTTTAACGGCGGCAAGCCTTGCAGGTTTAACTATTTACGATATGTTAAAGCCTCATTGTGAACCAGAAGAACTCTGGATGGATCAATGTAAACTACTTAAGAAAAAAGGTGGAAAATCCCATTTTAAACGGGTATTGCGTCAACCTGTTTCGGCTGCTGTTATTGTCTTGTCAGACACCGTAGCAGCGGGTAGAAAGCCGGATACGGCCGGAAAATCTGTAGTTGAAACTTTAACTGAAGCTGGATTTGATCCGATCCATTACCAAATTTTGCCTGATGAAGCAGATGATCTCAAAGAATTGGTCCTAGAACTCACCAAATCGTATGCTTGTATTATGACCGTGGGTGGGACAGGAATTGGTAAGCGTGACATTACAGTTGATACGCTAGAGCCTCTTTTAGAACGTAAATTAGATGGTTTAATGGAAGCTGCTCGCTCATTTGGACAAAA
>NZ_POYH01000071.1:0-13338 GCF_002899995.1 Acinetobacter sp. AKBS16
AGGTATCGTTGTGGGTGGCGGTAACTTATATCGTGGTAGCCAGTTACAAAAAGACGGTTTGGTTGGCCGTGTAACAGGTGATCAGATGGGGATGCTTGCAACTGTTATGAATGGTTTGGCAATGCGTGATGCATTGGTGCGCCGTAATATCAGAACTCGTCTTATGTCAGCGCTACCAATCGGTACTGTTGTAGAGTCTTACTCAAGTCGTGATGCGATTCGTCATTTAAGTCAAGGCGAAGTGTGCGTTTTCGTAGCAGGAACAGGAAATCCATTCTTTACAACTGATACAGCAGCATGTTTACGTGGTATTGAAATTGAAGCAAATTTAATTTTGAAAGCGACCAAAGTAGACGGTGTTTATAATAAAGATCCGAGTAAATACGAAGATGCGGTGAAATATGACCATTTAACATTTGACCAAGTGTTAGATGAAAAACTGGGTGTTATGGATTTAACGGCAATTTGCTTATGCCGTGACCATAATGTTCCATTACAAGTATTTGATATGAATAAATCTGGTGCGCTATTGTCAGTGGTAATGGGTGAAAAAGAGGGTACACGCGTTACTAAATAATGTACGTGTGCCGTAAAGCTCTTTATACTAGCGCTAAATTAAATTTGTTATATACATCCTTGAATAAATAAGTAAGGAAGATCATATGATTAACGATCTGAAAAAAGACAGCGAACAGCGTATGTTAAAAACTCTTGAGTCTTTGGAACAAGGGTTTGCTAAAGTTCGTACCGGCCGTGCACACCCATCAATTTTAAATGGGGTAATGGTTCCTTACTATGGTTCTGATGTGCCTTTAAACCAAGTAGCGAACGTTGGTGTTGAAGATTCTCGTACGCTTATCGTTCAACCATTTGAACGTACGATGGTTGCTGCAATTGATAAAGCAATTCGTGAAAGTGATTTAGGTTTAAATCCTATTACTGCTGATTCAATCCGTGTACCTTTACCAGCTTTAACTGAAGAAACACGTCGTGATATGCAGAAAATCGCTCGCAGTGAAGCTGAAAATGCGAAAGTTGCTATCCGTAATATTCGTCGTGATGTATTAGGTGATATCAAGGCATTGTTAAAAGAGAAAGAAATTTCTGAAGATGATGAGCGTCGTGCAGGCGATGATATCCAAAAAATCACTGATAAATATGTTGCAGAAGTAGACAAGCGTCTAGCAGCGAAAGAAGCAGAATTGATGAAGGTCTAATTTTTATGACCGATTCAGAAGAGTATCATCTTCCTCAGCATGTTGCCATCATCATGGATGGCAACAATCGCTTTGCAAAGAAAAATCAAATGCAAAAAGGCGATGGGCACAGAGAGGGTAAAAATGTTCTTGACCCTATTGTTGAACATTGTGTTAAAACTGGCGTTCGTGCTTTAACTGTTTTTGCATTTTCGAGTGAAAATTGGAATCGACCACAATATGAAGTCGATCTGCTTATGAAACTTCTTGAAGAAACGATTCATGAGCAAATACCTCGCATGAAGAAATTCAATATTGCTTTGCGCTTTATAGGGGATCGTTCCCGATTACCTTCACATTTAGTTGCCTTAATGGAAGATGCAGAGCAACAAACAGCACATCATGACGCCATGACATTAACTATTGCGGTAAGCTATGGTGGTATGTGGGATATTGCAAATGCAGCTAAGCAGGTTGCTCAAGCAGTTTCCCGTGGCGAAATTGACGCTGATCAAATAAATGTTGATTTGTTCGAAAAATATGTCAGTCTAAACGATCTGCCAGCTGTGGACTTGTTGATCCGTACAGGTGGAGATTTCCGTATATCTAACTTCTTGTTATGGCAAGCGGCTTATGCGGAGCTGTATTTTACGGATACTTTGTGGCCGGAATTTACAGTGGAAGAATTCGACCATGCATTGAATGTCTTTTCAGGGCGTGAACGTCGTTTCGGTAAAACATCTGAACAAATTCAGCAAGAGAAAATCGAGAAATTATAATGTTAGAGCGGATTGTTACCGCATTGGTACTTGTTGCAGTTGTTTTGGGCTGTATGTTTGCTACGCAATCACATTATCCAATGTTGGTACTTATGATTGTAGCAGCAGGAGTTGCGGGGTATGAATGGTATAAGTTAATGCCTCGGGAAGTTGGTGCAGTAGTAAAACCTAAAGCTTGGGGTTATGGTCTACTTGTTGCTTTTGTTTCTGGCGTTGCCTTATTCTTTCATGACATTGCTTTACTGTTATGGTCTGCTTCAATTTTAACTTGGCTCGTTAGTGTTTATTGGGTTAAGTCTTTTCCTGAATTCGATGGGTGGTATAACGCGACCCTATATGTCATTGGTTTGATTCTTATCTGTGCAGCAGTGACTGCAATCTTTGTAGTATGGCAAAGCTCACCATGGTGGTTGATGTATTTGTTCTTGCTTGTGTGGGGTGCAGATAGTGGAGCTTACTTTGTAGGCCGTAAATTCGGTAAAAGAAAATTGGCGCCTACAGTAAGTCCTAATAAATCAGTAGAAGGTTTATATGGCGGTATTCTCACTACAATTATTGTAATGCTTGTGGTGCAATATCAATATTTAAACCTAACTTGGGTTCAACAACTTCTATTCTTGATTTTGTCTTTAATTACAGTGTTCGGTTCAGTATTAGGTGATTTATTTGAATCAATGATCAAACGCCGTGCTGGTATTAAAGACTCTGGCCGTGTTTTGCCAGGTCATGGTGGTGTATTGGACCGTATTGATTCTTTACTCGCAGCAGCCCCGATTTTTGCAACGGGAATGTATATATTAAAGCTTATTGGTGTAGATTTATAGATGACACAATCTGTTTGCATATTGGGTGTAACCGGTTCTATTGGACGAAGTACCTTAAAAATTTTAGGTCAACATCCAGATAAGTATTCAGTCTTTGCAGTTTCGGCGCATAGTCGAATTTCTGAACTTGTTGAAATCTGCAAACAGTTTCGACCTAAAGTTGTTGTTGTTCCTGAACAGAAAATAGCTGAACTAAAAACACTATTTGCTCAGCAAAATATATCGGATATTGATGTTTTAGCTGGGCAAGAGGGTTTAGTCGATATCGCATCTCATACAGATGTGGATATTGTTATGGCGGCAATTGTAGGGGCAGCTGGGCTGTTGCCAACTTTAGCGGCTGTTAAGGCGGGTAAAAGAGTACTACTTGCCAATAAAGAAGCATTAGTTATGTCTGGTGAAATCATGATGCAAACTGCTCGTGATCATCAGGCATTGTTATTGCCAGTTGATTCTGAACATAATGCAATTTTCCAATCATTACCTCATAATTATTTACAAGCAGATAGAACAGGGCAACCACAGCTAGGTGTATCTAAAATATTGCTTACAGCATCTGGTGGTCCCTTTTTAAATCACTCCTTAGAACAATTGACTCATGTAACGCCGCAACAAGCATGTAAACATCCAAACTGGTCAATGGGACAAAAAATTTCGGTTGACTCGGCTACTCTTATGAATAAAGGATTAGAGTTAATAGAGGCTTGTCATTTATTTTCAATATCTGAACATTTTGTTACAGTTGTTGTTCATCCACAAAGTATCATTCACTCTATGGTGCAGTATGTTGATGGTTCAACATTAGCACAAATGGGTAACCCGGATATGTGTACTCCGATTGCACATGCATTGGCATGGCCTGAGCGTTTACAAACTAATGTACCTGCTTTAGATTTATTTGAGTATTCTCAACTTAATTTTCAGGCACCAGATACCCAAAAATTTCCTGCATTAAATTTGGCTAGACAAGCAATGCGTGCGGGAGGTTTGGCACCAACCATTTTGAATGCAGCTAATGAAATTGCAGTTGAAGCATTCTTAATGGAAAGGATTGGATTTACAAGTATTCCGCAAGTGGTAGAGCATACTTTGGAAAAATTAGAGAATGCAGCGGCTGAAAGCATCGAGTGCATTTTAGATAAAGATAAAGTGGCTCGATCTGTAGCTCAGCAATATATATCAAGTATTGGAGGCTGAAATGAATGCACTGTTTATGATTGCAGCGGCAGCTCTTTTACTTGGGCCTCTAATTGCAATCCATGAGTTTGGCCATTACTGGGTTGCGCGAAAACTTGGTGTTAAAGTTTTAGTCTACTCAATTGGGTTTGGACCAACTTTACTGAAATGGACGTCTAAGAAGTCTGGTATTAAATATCAGCTTTCTGCCTTACCTTTAGGTGGCTATGTCAAAATGTTGGACGAGCGAGAAGGTAATGTGGCAGAACAAGATCTACCATATGCTTTTAACCGTCAAAAACCGTGGAAACGTATAGCGATTGTTGCTGCTGGGCCATTAATTAACTTGATTTTTGCCGTACTCCTTTTTTGGATTTTGTTTTTACCAGCCCAAGAACAATTAAATACTAAAATTGGTAAAATTATTCCAAACTCTCCAGCTGCAGCAGCCCAGTTACATGTAGGTGACAAAATTATTGCTGTTGATGGGAAAGAGACAACAACATGGGAAAAGCTAAACTTTGCTTTGATTGATCGAGTTGGGGAAACAGGTACTGTAAATATTGATGTGGACCGTGCTGGTTCCGAACAAAATTTTGTATTACCAATTAAAGATTTTTTAAAAAATCAAAATGAATCTGCACTGGACGTATTAGGTTTCTTGCCTTATCGACCTGTGATTCCTGCTGTTGTAACAGAGTTAACGGAAGATGGTGCGGCGATTCGTCAAGGAATGAAAGTGGGCGATCATATTGTTGCGATTGATGGCCAGCCTATGAAAGATTGGTTCGACGTGGTAGAAGTTGTCCAACGCTCCCCAGAAAAGTTACTTAAGATTGATGTCTTACGTCATGAACAACTAGTACATTTACAAGTTATGCCACAAGGTAAGCGTGATAGCATGGGGCAGGTAAATGGAGTACTTGGTGTAAAAAGTGATGCTGGAAAAATTACAATTCCTGACGAATATAAGCAAACAATTCAATATACTCCAATACAAGCTTTTGAAATGGCACTTGATAAAACTGGCCAAATCTCTAGCATGATTTTGAATTCAATAGTAAAAATGGTTAAGGGACTAATTGGATTAGAAAATCTTTCTGGACCAATTACCATTGCAAAAGTAGCTGGCCAAAGTGCAGAAATGGGTTGGGAAACCTTTATCTCTTTTATGGCTTTAATGAGTGTAAGCCTTGGAATTTTAAACTTATTACCAATTCCAATGCTAGATGGTGGCCATCTAGTGTATTACATTATTGAAGCTATTCGTGGGAAGCCTGTTTCTGAACAAATACAAATGTTTGGTCTAAAAATTGGTATGGTACTGCTCGGTAGTATGATGCTTTTAGCTTTATTTAATGACTTTATGCGTTTGTAAACGTATATGGATTTATAACTTACTGGAAAAAACTGGCATGCGGCACACACATTTTTTAATGCCTTTGGCACTTGTTAGCGCTATGGCAGCGGTACAACAAGCATATGCAGCTGATGATTTCGTTGTTAGAGATATTCGTGTAAACGGGTTGGTCCGTCTTACTCCTGCAAATGTTTATACCATGTTGCCAATCAACAGTGGCGATCGCGTTAATGAACCGATGATCGCCGAAGCAATTCGAACATTGTATGCCACTGGACTTTTTGATGATATTAAAGCATCAAAAGAAAATGATACTTTGGTTTTTAATGTTATTGAGCGCCCAATTATTTCAAAGCTTGAATTTAAGGGTAATAAACTTATTCCAAAAGAGGCTCTAGAACAAGGCCTCAAAAAAATGGGTATTGCTGAGGGTGAGGTTTTTAAGAAATCTGCTTTGCAAACCATTGAGACAGAATTAGAGCAACAATATACTCAACAAGGCCGTTACGATGCTGATGTTACAGTTGATACAGTTGCTCGTCCAAATAACCGCGTTGAATTAAAAATTAATTTTAATGAAGGAACGCCGGCAAAAGTCTTTGATATTAATGTAATTGGTAATACTGTTTTTAAAGACAGTGAAATTAAACAAGCATTTGCAGTTAAAGAAAGTGGTTGGGCTTCTGTAGTCACACGTAATGACCGCTATGCACGTGAAAAAATGGCTGCAAGCCTTGAAGCTTTACGTGCCATGTACCTTAACAAAGGCTATATTAATTTTAATATTAATAATTCCCAACTCAATATTAGTGAAGATAAAAAGCATATCTTTATTGAGGTTGCTGTTGATGAAGGTAGTCAATTTAAATTTGGTCAAACTAAATTCTTAGGTGATGCACTTTATAAGCCTGAAGAATTACAAGCATTAAAAATTTATAAAGATGGTGATACCTATTCACAAGAAAAAGTAAATGCAGTTAAGCAATTACTTTTACGTAAGTATGGTAATGCAGGTTATTATTTTGCAGATGTAAATATTGTGCCGCAGATTAATAATGAAACTGGCGTTGTTGACTTAAATTATTATGTGAATCCAGGTCAACAAGTTACCGTACGTCGTATTAATTTTACTGGTAATAGCAAAACTTCTGATGAAGTATTACGTCGTGAAATGCGTCAGATGGAAGGTGCATTAGCGAGCAATGAAAAAATTGACTTATCTAAAGTTCGTTTAGAGCGTACAGGTTTCTTTAAAACCGTTGATATTAAACCTGCTCGTATTCCAAACTCTCCAGACCAAGTTGACTTAAACGTAAATGTTGAAGAACAACATTCAGGTACTACTACATTAGCGGTTGGTTATTCGCAAAGTGGTGGTATTACGTTCCAAGCAGGACTTAGTCAAACTAACTTTATGGGTACTGGTAACCGAGTTGCAATTGACTTATCGCGTTCTGAAACTCAAGACTATTACAACTTAAGTGTTACTGACCCTTACTTTACCATTGATGGGGTAAGCCGCGGTTATAATGTCTATTATCGTAAAACGAAGCTGAATGATGACTATAACGTTAACAACTATGTAACGGATAGTTTCGGTGGTAGTTTAAGTTTTGGTTATCCAATTGACGAAAATCAAAGTTTAAGTGCTTCGGTGGGCGTTGATAACACTAAAGTAACCACAGGTCCTTATGTTTCTACATATGTACGTGATTATTTATTGGCAAATGGCGGTAAGGCAACTAGTAAAGGTACATATTGCCCAACAGATGCAAATGGTAATTCTCAATATGATACCGAGAAGGGGGAATGTAAAGTCCCTGAAGAAACTTATGATAATGCATTTGAAGGGGAATTCTTTACTTATAACTTGAACTTGGGTTGGTCTTATAACACTTTAAACAGACCAATTTTCCCAACGTCAGGTATGTCTCATCGTGTAGGTCTTGAAATTGGTTTACCAGGTAGTGATGTTGATTATCAAAAAGTAACTTATGATACTCAAGCATTTTTCCCTATTGGTAGTACCGGCTTTGTACTTCGTGGTTATGGTAAGTTAGGTTATGGTAATGATTTGCCATTCTATAAAAACTTCTATGCAGGCGGTTACGGTTCTGTTCGTGGCTATGACAACAGTACCCTAGGACCTAAATATCCAAGTGTAAATCTACAAGAAACTAAGCAAAATGATAGTTCTCCTGAAGAAGTAGGTGGCAATGCTCTGGTCCAATTTGGTACAGAGTTAGTTTTACCAATGCCATTTAAAGGTGACTGGACTCGACAAGTACGTCCTGTTCTTTTTGCTGAAGGCGGTCAGGTTTTTGATACTAAATGTAATATTGATAACTCTGTTTATGGCAACAAAGGTATGAAGATTAATGGCCAGACCATTACGGATGTTAGAAAATATTGTGAAGATAATTATGGATTTGATTTAGGTAACTTACGTTATAGTGTGGGTGTTGGTGTAACCTGGATTACCATGATTGGTCCATTGTCACTTAGCTATGCATTCCCGTTAAATGATAAACCGGGTGATGAAACTAAAGAAATTCAGTTTGAAATTGGTCGTACTTTCTAAGTACGATCTTTTTGCATAACGAAATAAGGAAAGAGATTTATATGAATAAATTAAATAAATTAATGTTAGGGTTAGGCCTGACAGTAGCTTCAGTAGCAGCTAATGCAGCTGGTTATGGGGTAATTGATCTTGCTAAAGTTGTTGAAAGTAGTACTTATTTGAAACAGCAAAATGCAAGCTTAAACCAGTCTGTGAAACCAACTACAACTAAGCTTGAGCAATTAGGTAAAGAGTTAGAAGGGCTTCAACGTCAAGCGCAGACTCAAGGCCAAAAAATGAAAGAAGATGAGATTAAAAAATTACAATCTCAGTATCAATCGAAATTAAATGAGTTTAATTCAACACAGCAAGGCTTACAGTCAAGAGTTCAAACGAGCTTACAAAGTATGAATACAACTTTTGAGACTAGAGTTAAGCAAGCTGCTGAGCAATTACGAAAAGAAAATAATCTTGACTTTATTTTGAATAAAAATTCGACTGTTGCCTATGACGCTAAGTATGATTTAACTGATAAAATGATACAAAAGGTTAATTCAATGAAATAAATTAATGAAAGTGCAACAATATCGTTTAGATGAATTAGCTCACCTTGTTAAAGGTGAGCTAATTGGTGAAGGTAGTCTTCAATTTTCAAACTTGGCGAGTTTGGAAAATGCAGAGGTTAACCATCTTACTTTTGTGAATGGTGAGAAACATCTCGATCAAGCTAAAGTAAGCCGTGCGGGTGCTTACATTATTACTGCAGCTTTAAAAGAGCATCTTCCTGAAAAAGATAATTTTATTATTGTTGATAATCCCTATCTTGCGTTTGCAATCCTTACCCATGTATTTGATAAAAAGATTAGCTCAACAGGCATAGAAAGCACTGCCCAAATTCATCCATCTGCTGTTATTTCCGAAACTGCTTATATTGGTCACTATGTGGTTATTGGTGAGAATTGTGTAGTTGGCGATAATACCGTCATTCAGTCACATACCAAACTTGATGATAATGTAGAAGTTGGAAAAGACTGTTTTATTGATTCTCATGTCACTATTACAGGTAGTTCTAAATTACGAGATCGCGTCCGTATTCATTCAAGTACTGTCATTGGTGGAGAAGGTTTTGGTTTTGCTCCATATCAAGGAAAGTGGCATCGTATTGCTCAATTAGGTTCAGTTTTAATTGGAAATGATGTCCGAATTGGATCAAATTGTAGTATTGATAGAGGCGCACTTGATAATACAATTTTGGAAGATGGGGTTATTATTGATAACCTTGTGCAAATTGCACATAACGTCCATATTGGTTCAAATACTGCTATTGCAGCGAAGTGCGGTATTGCTGGAAGTACAAAAATTGGCAAAAACTGTATTCTAGCTGGGGCGTGTGGAGTGGCAGGACACCTTTCAATTGCTGATAATGTGACTTTGACTGGAATGTCAATGGTCACAAAAAATATTTCTGAAGCTGGAACTTACTCTTCGGGAACCGGATTATTTGAAAATAATCATTGGAAAAAGACGATTGTACGCTTGCGACAATTAGCAGATGTGCCATTGACCCAAATCACTAAACGACTTGATCATATACAAGCTCAAATAGAGTCTCTTGAATCAACTTTTAATTTGCGTAAATAGAATATTATGACCGAGTCTACTACACCTAAATTTGCCATCCCTGAATTACCAATGCAGATTCAAACGATTCGTCAATATTTGCCGCATCGTTACCCATTCTTATTGGTTGATCGTGTGACTGAAGTTACTGACAATAGTATTGTTGGTTATAAAAATGTTTCTATCAATGAAGAGTTCCTACAAGGGCATTTCCCAGAATATCCAATTATGCCTGGTGTTCTCATTGTTGAAGCATTAGCTCAAGTTTCAGGCGTTCTTGGTTTTATTATGAACAATGAAACGCCAAAACCAGGTTCATTATTCCTGTTTGCTGGTGCAGAAAGAGTTAGATTTAAAAAACAAGTAGTTGCAGGTGATCAACTTGTATTAAAATCTGAGTTGGTTATGCAGAAGCGCGGTATCTACAAATACAATTGTACAGCTAGCGTTGACGGCATTGTAGCAGCAACCGCTGAGATTATGATTTCACACCAAAAAACAGAGCAGGCATGAGCAATCACGATTTAATCCATTCTACCGCCATTATTGATCCATCTGCAGTGATTGCTTCAGATGTTCAAATAGGACCTTATTGTATTATTGGTCCTCAAGTGACTATTGGTGCTGGTACTAAATTACATTCTCATGTGGTTGTAGGTGGTTTTACCAGAATTGGCCAAAATAACGAAATCTTTCAATTTGCAAGTGTTGGCGAAGTTTGCCAAGACCTCAAATATAAAGGTGAAGAAACGTGGCTTGAAATTGGTAACAATAATCTAATTCGCGAACATTGCAGCTTACATAGAGGTACGGTGCAAGATAATGCATTAACCAAGATAGGTAGTCATAACCTATTAATGGTAAATACACATATTGCACATGATTGTATCGTAGGTGACCATAATATCTTTGCTAATAATGTAGGTGTCGCTGGACATGTACATATTGGTGATCACGTTATTGTGGGTGGTAATTCTGGAATTCATCAATTCTGTAAGATCGATTCTTATAGCATGATTGGTGGGGCATCTCTGATTCTTAAAGATGTTCCGGCCTATGTGATGGCGTCTGGTAACCCTGCACATGCGTTTGGTATAAATATTGAAGGTATGCGAAGAAAAGGTTGGTCTAAAAATACAATTCAAGGCTTAAGAGAAGCTTATAAATTGATATTTAAATCTGGATTAACTTCTGTTCAAGCTATTGACCAAATTAAAAGTGAAATCTTACCTTCAGTTCCGGAAGCTCAACTCTTGATTGATTCTCTTGAACAATCAGAGCGTGGAATTGTGCGCTAATCAAGAAGACATAAAAAAAGACACTGTTAAAACAGTGTCTTTTTTATGTCTAAATTATTTGTTAAAGAATTTTGCTTCTTCAGACTTTGGATATTGGCTAAGTAACTTGTTCTTGTATTGATTTGCTGACACAGTATTCTTATCAACATCTTTAGCAATACTATAAAGTTGGTACAATGCTCGAGGTGCCTTACTTGAATTTGGGTATTGGTTAGCTACGACATTATAGTTTTTCTTTGCTTCATTATAGTTTACTGGATCTGTCGCTAAATGAAACTCGGCTAACCAAAAATAAGCATTACCTGTATAGATACTATTAGGATGGTTTTTTATAAAGTTTTGCATTGGAGCAATTGCTTTTTTAGCACCGCCTTGTTTATACGCATCTAAAGCTACAGTATAAGCAGCTTTTTCTAATTCGAGGGAATTTGACGGGTTTTGCGCAGCAGCTGGTGCTGGTTGAGTAGTGGTTGTTGGTGCGCTAGGCTGCTGCTCAGAAGTTTGTGTGGCTGGTACTGTAGCTACTTTATTACTCTCTGTGGTTTGAGGGGCTGGTGCACTAGCAGGAGTAGTGTTATCGGACGTTGCATTCGAACTATCATCTTGTGTAGCACTGTCAGGGTCAACTTTTTGGTGTAATAATTCTAAACGTTGATCTAAATCAGTATAGCGGTTCGCAAGGTCTTTCTTTAATTGCTCAATATCATTCGCTTGTTCTTCTAACTGACCTCTTAATGTACGAATATCATTTTCTAATTGTTGGTTTTTTTGCATCAATTCCCAGTTTAAATTTGTAGGAACTGAAATATTGCTTGAAGAAGTATTAGATGCACTACCATCATTTTGACTTAAACCACGAGACTCGATAGGAATGTTTGCGTATAGAGAAGTGGTACTCATTAAGGCAATAAATAATAAAGAATGCTTCTTCATTTGCATGTGTATAAATCCATAATTTTATATAAAAGCCACCTCGATACAGGAATATAAAAAACAATTCTCTAAATATCTAAGGTTTTTCATTGATCAATGCAATTAAAGCAGTTAACAGTTTAAATGCAAGGATAGTTTACAATCTTCAAGCATATTTTATGCAAAATACGAAAAGAGCATAAGTTCAGAAAATTACATTTTTAGTGTTTTAAGCTATTTTTGCTGATGAATTAATCAATCGAAACAAAAACTTGCTGAAAAAGACAGAGAAGGGTTGCAACTCTTTTAAAAATCTCTATACTTTGTTTTGCAATGGTAGCCCCGCTGGTGGCTTCGCAATTGTACTCTGTGAACCCCGCCAGGACCGGAAGGTAGCAACGGTAGCAGATCTATGATGTGCCGAAGTTTTGCTAGTGGGGTTGCCACCATTCTTTTAATCCAATTTTCTTTGGATTGCTTTTAAAATTACATCTAAATCAAATCCTCTATATTGTAAGAATCTGATCTGTTTTGCTTTAAGTTTTGGATCTTTCTCTACAGCTTCTCCAAATTTTTTAACTTTAAGTTGATAAGCTTGTTCTACCCAATCAATTTCTTGAATTTCATCTGCAATTAAATCATTTTCAATTTGTTTAGTTTTTAAAGCTTGTTGAATCCGTTTCGGTCCTTTACCTTTACGAATTTGGCTTGCTAGCATTTGCTCAGCAACACGCTGATCACTCTGGTAATTTTGTTCAGATAACTCCTCAACCAGTTGTTTTACTTCTTCTATATTTTGTGCATAACGAGCTAATTTCTCGATAAGCTCTGCTTTAGAGTAATCTCGGCGAGTGAGTAAAGCAAAAGCATATGAGCGTAAACGTTGGCCAGTAAGAGGAGGGCGCTGCTGAGATTGCTCATCGTTTCTTTTGAACATATAAAATTCCTTGTAAAAAACGCCCCGAAGGGCGTTTTATGACTCATGTATAATTACGATTCTAATAAAAGATCTGGCTCTTCTTCATCTTCAATTTGAACTGCACCATTTGTGCCTGTAGTCAGCAATTGTTCACGGATATTACGTTCAATTTCTTCAGCTATTTGAGTATTTTCTTCAAAATAGCGAATTACATTGTTTTTACCTTGGCCAATTTTATTGCCTTGATATGAATACCATGCACCAGCTTTTTGTACGATATCCTGTTGTACAGCTAAATCTACAAGTTCACCTAGTTGGTTAGTACCTTTACCGTATAGAATTTGGAAAATAGCTTCTTTAAACGGAGGAGCCATTTTGTTCTTAACGACTTTAACTTTAGTTTCTGAACCAACAATTTCATCGCCTTCTTTTACTTGACCGATACGACGAATATCTAAACGAACTGAAGCGTAGAATTTAAGAGCGTTACCACCAGTGGTAGTTTCTGGGCTACCAAACATAACACCAATTTTCATACGAATCTGGTTAATGAAGATAACCATACAGTTTGAACGTTTAGCATTACCCGTAATTTTACGAAGTGCTTGGCTCATAAGACGTGCTTGTAGACCCATATGAGAGTCACCCATCTCACCTTCGATTTCTGCTTTAGGGGTAAGTGCAGCTACCGAGT
>NZ_POYH01000071.1:13445-18492 GCF_002899995.1 Acinetobacter sp. AKBS16
CCACAACGATTAAATCAATTGCGCCTGAACGGACAAGCATGTCAGCAATTTCAAGTGCTTGCTCACCATTGTCGGGTTGTGAAACAAGTAGGTTATCAATATCTACACCAAGTTTGCGTGCATATTGAGGGTCTAGGGCGTGCTCAGCATCAATGAAAGCACATGTACCACCAGATTTTTGACATTGAGCAATTGCTTGCAATGTCATTGTAGTTTTACCAGAAGATTCAGGACCATAAATTTCGATAATACGGCCTTTTGGTAAACCACCAATCCCCAATGCGATGTCTAAAGTTAAAGAACCTGTAGATACGGCTTCAACTGCTTGAACAGTGTTATCACCAAGACGCATAACCGTATTTTTACCAAATTGCTTCTCAATTTGGCTCAAAGCGGCTTGTAATGCTTTGCTTTTATTCTCATCCATCTCAAAAACCTCAATACTCTATGTTCATCACGTTTAACCCAAGTGGATGCATTGAATCTCAACTTGTTTCACAGGGCTAATAGTGACAGATTTTTTCTCTAGCTTCTATATATTGTATATGTGAGTGCGACACAACTCGACGTTTTTATTCATCATTATAAGACCAGTGATCTTCATAATGTTGATCATTATCCTGTTTAAACCGATTGATTTGTCGCCGATCTTTCTTGCTTGGTCTATGGTCAGGTCGTGCTAGATTATGCAATTTTCGTTGGGAAGCAATCAACTCCCGTCTTGCAATACTTACTTCTGTTTCTTCATAAAGTTGTTGTGCAACAGGAGCCGGTCCTCGGGTATTGGAGAGCGCTTTAACAACAACTGTTTTTTTATCGAAACCTTGTTGAACTACGAGCTCCATACCGACACGAATCTCTTTAGAAACTTTTACACGTTCATTATTGTGATGTACTTTACCCCCTTCAATTGCAGCTTTAGCAATAGAACGGGTTTTAAAAAAACGTGCTGCCCACAACCATTTGTCGACACGCATGGTTTCTACAGCATCGTTTTCACGCAATTTTGACATCATTATCCTTTCTATCAATTTGATTCAAAATAGACAGTAGCTCTGTAAGCTGATCTAGAGCTTTATACTCTAAATCTTGTGGCTGTCTTTTACTCTTAAGACTTGAGGGCTGTAAGATAGTAAACAAGTGTCTTATACCAAATTTTTCTGCTGTTTTTAAAACAGGAAGAGTGTCATCTAAAAAAATAGTGCTTTCTGGCGCAAAATAATGCAAGCGTTGCAACTCTTGCCAGAATCGGATGTTTTCTTTTGCGTAACCAATTTGTTCGCTAGATACGATGACTTCAAAAAAATCTTGGATAGGAACGTTATCAAGTTTTAATTTTAGGCTTGCACAGTCAGCATTGGTGACTAGCCAACATTGATAATCTTGTGCTTTTAAAGCGTTGAGCAGCTCCATGCATCCTGGTCTCGCTTTAATTTTATGCTGAAATTCTTGCTGGAGCTTTAAAACATCCACGCCAGTTGTTTGTGTCCAGTAATTTGATGAGTACCAAGCAAGCGTATGTTTATGGCTGCGATAAAACTGGTTTAATATTTCTTGACTCTCAGTTAAAGATAGATGATGTGTTTCAGAATGTCTTTTAGGTAAGCATTCGTTCCAGATAAAGTCATCAAAAGCCAAATCTAGTAAAGTTCCATCCATGTCAAACAGGACTACCTTATTCATGTTGCGAACGCTCCAGCTTTAAATATACATGGAAGAAATTAGCTTAAGATTATAAACATTAAAGCCTCAAAAACAGATTGATTTGTTGTTATCTCATCATTTTAAAGTTCTAAAGATATTTTACTTTTGGTATATTATTTCAATAATTAATGATAACGAGTGAATTAAAAAATGAAAAATTCTAATTTCTTTGTTGTTTTTATCGGTTCTGTTTGTTTTGCGTTTAGTGCAAATACATTGGCACAAAATACAGCTGCAGTTTTTTCACCTAAAAGAGGTGTAGTCTGTGATAAATATATTTGTGCAGATAAAAAGGGCGTTTCCAAATCCTTAACTAATCAATATTTAGGTGCAAAAAAAGCAAAACAAGCTTTTTCACAAGGTGACTTTGATACATCTGCTTTTACTTTTTCTAATGGTGTATTTTGTGATACCACTACTAAATTGTGCCATGTGAATAAATTTTTTGAAAATGGTCATAGAAGTAGAGTAGATAAAAAAATGACTGATAAAATTTTTAAAAATAGGTAGTTATATGAATTGTAAATTAGTTTTTTGATACTTTTTTGCGTTTCTATACTTTATATGAAATTATTATTATTTAAATATTATTAAAAGTTGGAATAAAAGTGGGATTATATACAATTAGATATGGTTATCGTAACAACAGTTTTTTTATTGCTTCAAACACGGCTGGGCAGTTTATTGTGATTGATGCATTAGGAGCAGATTTCCAGATTGGTCATCAAATTTCTTATGAAGGGAGCAAAATAATAAACGAAACATTAAATGATGAAACGGAAGCAAAAGTTCATCTTGAGAGCAACGAAAAAGAAGCTTATGAGTATTTACGGACAATGAAATAATCATCTCGTTATTTTGATTTACATAGGATACGTATTGGCAAACATTTTATAAATTGAACTCTACTTATTTAAAGTTATATTAAAAATCATTTGAATAACAATTTAGAGTAGGCGATGAAAATTGGATTTATTGGAGGAGCCAATGATGGCATTGTAATCAATGCTGCCAATGGTATTGATACTTATAAACTTGAATGGCATTACAAGGCTGAGAAGCATTGTGAAGAACAGCCATCATTAGGGCTAAATGGCCCCGAATATGACTATTACAATTTATTAATTTTGAGAAAAAATAAAGAGGCAAAACTTTTCTACGTTTTAACTACCATGGACAAAGAAGATATAGCGAATAAGATTAATGAGTATTGGGAGTATTCCACCTCTGTAGGTTATGACTTTGATGAGTAGTAACCATTTAAATTTATTGAAATATTTTTATATTAGTATTTAACTCAGTCATAACTCAAGCTTAGGATGATATATTTCATAAAGAACATGCTTTTGTAAGGCATGTTCATCTGGAAGCTTGGGATGATTAAAGTATTTAACTTTGCGCATTCCTAGTCTTTCCATCACGGCTTGAGATGGCTTATTCACTGTTGCTGTGAAAGAAACCACTTTATCTTTATTGAGAATATTAAAGGCATAGTCCAATGCTGCTTTTGCTCCTTCAGTGGCATAACCTTTTTTCCAGTGTTCTGTAGCAATTCTCCATCCAATTTCAATGCAGGGAGAAAAATCAAATTGTTCTGGTTGGTTGTGTAAGCCAATAAAGCCTATAAATTCTTGAGTTTCTTTTAATTCTACCGCCCAAAATCCCCAGCCATTTTCATCAATAAGAGCTGATATTCTTTGAATTAAACTTATACTTTCAGTAGCAGCTAAAAGCTTTGGGAAAAAACGCATAACATCTTCGTCTAAACCCATTTTGATAAATGGCTCTGAATCAGACTCTTTCCATTGTCTTAAGATTAAACGTTCAGTTTCGATCATAGTAAAAATTTTTTAACGAGAGTTTTTTAATTTTAGCTAAATATTCTACAGCGGCTTTTGTATAATTTTCTGTAAGATAATTTTTGAGTTAATGCTTACCACACCTTTAATTTTATTGAGTGTATTAATAACAAAATGAGAAAAAGAGTTTAGATCTTTAGTGGCAACGTGCAGTACATAATTAGATTCACCTGTAATGATATAAGCATTGATGACTTCATCAAAATTCTTGATTTGGCTTAAAAAAAAGTTGTGGTCATTTTCGGTGAGTTGAGCAAGTTTTATTTCAACTATTGCCTCAATTTTTATACCTAATTTTTCATAATTAACTTTTGCTTGATATTTTTCAATGATTCCGTTGGTTTCTAAAATTTTAACGCGTCTGTGACAAGCAGATGCTGAAAGATTAACAAGATCAGCAAGTTCTTGGTTACTTAAACGGGCATTGTCTTGTAAATACTTCAAAATTTTTAGATCGATCGCATCTACATTCATTTTCGAATTTCATCCATATTTTTTAATTTTAATTAGAATTTTATACGAAAATAGCTATTTTTGATCAAATATTATCGAATAAATCGTACAAATTGACGTGATAAAATTCAAATACAAAGGAAATGTAGAAATAGGTGCAATATCAAATGATTACTCGTGAACAGTGTTTGTATTGGGATCAGGAAGATGAACTCAAAAAATTTAAAGATGAATTTGCATTGCCAGAAGGCGTCATTTATTTAGATGGTAACTCTTTAGGTGCTAGACCAAAGAAATCTTTGGCTGTCGCTCAGCATATTATTTCCCAAGAATGGGGAGAAGATCTGATCAATAGCTGGAATAAGGCAGACTGGTGGGGGCTACCAACACGGCTGGGTGACAAAGTCGCTAAACTGATTGGTGCGGAAAAAGGTGAAGTTGTTATTTCAGATTCAACTACACTGAACTTATTTAAAGTTTTATCTGCAGCGGTAAAAATTCAGGCTGATAAATTCCCTGAACACAAAATTATTGTGGCAGAAAAAGATGCCTTTCCAACAGATATTTACATTATTGAAGGTTTCATTGACTTAATTCAAAAGGGCTATCAGGTTGAATTAATTGATGGCGTAGAAGACTTATCTCGTGCTTTAGAGAAAGATGTTGCTGTAGTGGTACTTTCCCATGTGAATTACCGCACTGGTTATTTTTATGATATGGCATCTATTAATGAACAAATTCATTCTAAAGGTGCTTTGGTGATTTGGGATTTATGTCACTCAGTCGGTGCTGTTCCTATGCACCTTAATCAAACTGATAGCGATTTTGCGATTGGTTGTACCTATAAATATTTAAATGGTGGCCCTGGTTCTCCTGCATTGCTCTGGGTCAATGAAAAGCACCGTGATCAGTTCTGGCAGCCTTTATCAGGTTGGTGGAGTCATAAAAAACCATTTGATATGGCACAGCATTATGAGCCAGCGAATAGTATCCGCCGATATTTATGTGGAACTCAGCCGGTTATTTCTATG